>NZ_JBICMC010000023.1:0-369 GCF_043106005.1 Pseudomonas sp. GLN_2
ATTGACCGACGCCGGGCTGCCATCGCTGGCGCCGGCGATGGCACTGCCCTGGTCGTCCACGGCCACCGGCGCATCGTTGGCGCCCTGGATAGTGATCACCAGCACGGTGACGGCGGTCAGACCGTCGGTATCGACCACCTGATAGGTGAACTGCTCGACTAGGGTCTGGCCCGGGGAAAGCGCCTGCACGGCAGCGTTGGTGTTATCGATGACATAGCGGTAGCTGCCGTCGGCGTTGATGGTCAAGCTGCCGAAGCTGGCCGGTACGCTGGTCGCTTGGCCGTTGGCTACCGGTACCAGTTGGCCGCCACCGGTGCCATCGAAGCGGATCGCGTTGACTTGCTTGGTCTCGCCCAGGGCCACGGCGTC
>NZ_JBICMC010000024.1:0-24558 GCF_043106005.1 Pseudomonas sp. GLN_2
CAACAACGGTACCCCCGGACAGGTTGGCAGCGGCAATGCCTTGAGTAACGACAGCGACGTGGATGCCGGCGACAGCAAAGCCGTCGATGGCATCTACCTGGGCACCCTCGCGGCCGGCGGCACGTTCATCCAGGTCAATGCCGGCCCGACCGTGGTGGCCGGCACCTATGGCACCCTGAACATCGATGCCAACGGCAACTACGTCTACACCGTCAACGACAGCCTGGCCGCGGTACAAGCGCTCAAGGCCGGCGAACAGCTGCGCGAAACCTTCAGCTACCGCATGCGCGACACGGATGGCGCCACAGCCCAGGCGCAGATCAACATCACCATCGAAGGCCGCTACGACACCCCGGTGGCGCACGGAGACTTCGCTTACGCGGTCGCAGAGGACGACGATGGCAACTTTGGGCGCAACCCCACCGGCAATGTGCTGAACAACGACACCGACGTCGATGCCAACGACAGCAAGGTGGTCACGGCCGTGGGCGTGGGTGCGCAAAGCAGCAACCCGACCCTGGACCCGCTGACCGGTAGCGCCACCGTCACCACCAACTACGGCACCCTGACCCTCAATGCCGACGGCAGCTACCGCTTCGTCGTCAACTCCAACGACCCCGACATCGTTGCCCTCGGCCCGCTGGGCTTCGTCATCCAGAACTATACCTACCAGGTCACCGACGGCGGTGGGCTCAGCGACGCCGCCACCCTGACCATCTTTATCCGCGGCGAAAACCAGCCACCCATTGCCGGCCCCGACCAGGGACTGGCCGTCGAGGCCGGCGGCGTCGACAACAACATCCCGGGCAGCGACCCCAGCGGCAACGTGATGGACAACGACAGCGACCCGGACACCATCAACATCCTCTTCCCGGAAACCCTCGAGGTGCTGGCGTTCTGGACTGGCGACGGCCCGCTGCCGGGCAACGCCAGCCTGGTCGGGCAAACCCTGCGCGGCCAGTACGGCGACCTGACGCTCAATGGCGACGGCACCTGGAATTACGTGCTGGACAACAGCCTGCTGGCCGTCCAGCAGCTGCGCGCCAGCGGCCAGACGCTGGTGGACAACTTCACCTACTTGCTGGCGGACTTCTGGGGCGGCACCGCCAATGGCCTGCTGACCATTACCATCGACGGCCGCAACGACTACCCTGTAGCCAATGACGATACCGCCGTTGCGGTGGAGGCCGGCGGGGTGAACAATGGCACTGCCGGCGTCGACCCGCAGGGCAACGTGCTGGACAACGACACCGATATCGACGGTGCGCAATACGGCGAAACCAGGACGGTGCTGCAGTACACCGGCGAAAACGGCCAGACCGCCGCAGCCGGCCAGGTGCTGCAAGGCCTGTATGGCACGCTGCTGATCAACGCCGACGGCAGCTACCAGTATGTCGTCGACAACACCAACCCAACTGTGCAGGCCATGCGCAGCGCTGGCGAAGCGCTGAAAGAGGTATTCACCTACCGCATGCGCGACACCGCCGGCATCACTTCGGACGCACGCCTGACAGTGACCGTGCAGGGCGCCAATGACAACCCGGTGGCCCGCGACGATGTCAATACAGCCAGCGACCAGGTACCGGCACCGCACACCAGCGGCAACGTGCTACCCAATGACAGCGATGTGGACGCCGGCGACGGGCTGACTGTGACAGGCATCCGCGCCGGCCAGGAAGCCGGCACAGGTAAGGCCGGCGCGATCGGCCAGCCCACCGTTGGCCAGTACGGCACGTTGGTACTCAATGCCGACGGCAGCTACACCTACAGCATCGACCTGAGCAACCCCGAGGTGTTGGCCGCAGCCGGCCTTGGGCAAGTGCTCAAGGACTACTTCACCTACACCATCAGCGACCTGGCGGGTGCCACCGACCAGGCTCAGCTGGTCATCACGCTGGATATTTCCACCCCGTACATCCCCCCTGGCCCGTATTTCGAACGCGACAGCACCAGCGGCCGGACGGATGCACCGCTGCCGGATGTCAACCCGGCGATCTACGTCGCACCCGTCGTCGAGCGAATCAACGAAAGCCTGACGCTCTCAGCCTGGGGCGCCGATGGCAGTGATGTACGCCTGTTCGCCACGCCCGAAATCGAAAGCCCGTCACTCGGCAGCCAGCTTGGCCTGGTCAACGGGCAGTTCGTTGCCAGTGCAGTGGCACAAAGCCGACGCGCCAGTGCCGAAGACCAGAACTGGATCGATGGCCGCCACGGTGTCATCAGCCTGACTGCCGACGGCCTGTTGCCCGACCCATCGCTTTGGGCGCCAGTGCAGGCCGACATGGTGCCGCAAACGGAGAGAACCACGGAGCCTGCACGGGGTTTTCGTGCGCAATTGCGTGAAGCCGCCCAGCGCCGCGGCAGCAACGCCCCATGAAGCCGATACATTCACGGATGGACCAAGGACTGTTTATGCCAGTATCGACCTTTAAAGCCCTCAGTACCCTCACGGCCTTCAGCGTGTTGCTCAGCGCCTGCTCAGCCTTCGAGCCCAAGCCTTTTACCGAGGACGAGATGCGCAAGCGCGTAATCGAAGACCAGGCGCGCATGTACAAGGAGCAGGAGCCGGTCACCGGACCGATCACCTTCTACGAAGCCTCGGCGCGCGCCCTGAAGTACAACCTCGACTACCGTTTGAAGTTGCTGGAAAGCGCGCTGGCTTCAGACCTGCGCGATGTTTCCAGCCACGAGATGCTGCCGCGCCTGGTCGCCTCCGCCGGCTATGCCGGACGTAACAACGACTCCGGCGGCACCTCCATCGGTATCGAGGACCGCCAGGTCAGCTTGCGTCCGTCCACTTCCGAGGAGCGCTATCGCACCCTTTACAGCCTCGGTCTGTCCTGGAGCTTGCTGGACTTCGGGGTTGCCTACTTCCGCACGCAGCAGAAGAACGACCAGGTGTTGATGGCCGAGGAGCGCCGTGAAAAGGTAGCGCAGAACGTGCTGCAGGACGTGCGCAACGCCTACTGGCGAGCGCTTGGCGCGCAGCGCCTGCTGCCGGAGGTGGACGGCCTGCTGATGCGCACCCACCGCGCCCTGACGGCAGCCCGTGAAGCCGAAGGCAAAGGCCTGCTGCCACGCCAGGATATCCTTGCCTACCAACGCGCCCTGCTCGACTCGGTGTATATGCTCACCGTGCGCCGTCAGGACCTGGAGTTCGCCCGCGCCGAGCTGGCCGCGCTGATGTCGCTTCCGCCCAATACCAGGATGGTGCTGGCCGACGCCAACGAACAACCGCTGCCGCTGCTGACCAGTAACGTCGAGCAACTTGAACGCCTGTCGCTGGAACGGCGCCCGGAAATCATGGAGGAGTGGTATCGCAAACGCGTGAGCATGAACGACCTGAAAATCGCCAAGGCCCAGTTGTGGCCGAACGTTAGCTTCAACTACGGCTATGAGTACGATTCCAACAAATACCTGTACAACAGCGACTGGAACCAGACCGGCATCAATGTCTCGATGAACCTGCTGCGCCTGTTGCAGTACCCGGACATTTCCGCAGCGGAGGAAAGCCAGGAAAAAACCGACGACATGCGCCGCACCGCGCTGTCGATGGCGATCCTCACCCAGGTTCGCGTCGGCCTTCTGCGCTATCAGCTAGCGCGCCAGGAAGTGGAATTCGCCGACGAAAGCCTGCGCGTCGACCAGAACCTGCTCAACTACGCGCAGTCCTCACGCAATGCTGCGCTGGGCAGCGAACTGGAGCTGATCCGCGCCGAAGGCCGACTGCTGCTGTCGCGCTACCAGCGCGAAGCCGCCTACTCCGATGCACAGGCAGCCTGGGGCCGACTCTACAACTCGATCGGCTTCCAGGTCATGCCCAAAGAGATTGGGCAACATGATGTGAAGACGCTGGCGCGAGAGATACAGAATACCGTTGAGCAGCAGACGCGGGACAATCTGCTGGCGGAGGTCAAGTAACCGAGCCGGAAGACATCAAGGGTGAATCGAACCCTGTCAGCAGGCACTACGGTTCGCCCAGCAGCGTGGTCGACACCGGACTGCCCGACCGGCTGTTGTCGCCTGCCCGAACTTGAAGTGCGCCCAGACACAACAACCGGTACACCCAGCGACAAGCCTTCCCCCCACCCTGCCCCTTAGCCTGTCACCACGCGCCGCCCCGCTGCGGCACGCACCCAAAGCACAAGAACAAACGTTGGTGACCTATGCAGACAGTAGATCCGATCACCCTTGCGGTTGTCCGGGGTGCGCTGGAGACAGCGCAACGCGAAATGACCCTGACCCTGGAAAAGACCGGGCGCTCCAGTGTGTTCAACCTGGCACACGACTATTCCAACTCGCTGTTCGACCACTTGCCGGAAATGATCCTGCAGGGCCAGGACATTCCCATCCACCTGGGCTCGCTGATACCGGCCATGAAATGCGTGGCCGAGTTCTTCGGCGACGACATCGCCGAAGGCGACGTGATCTACCACAACGACCCCGCCTACAAGGGCAGCCATATTCTCGACTGCTGCATGTACAAACCGGTGTATTACCAGGGCGAGCTGGTGTTCTGGACCGTTTGCAAGGGCCACCTGACCGACATCGGCGGCCCGGTGCCGGCGGGCTACAACCCCGATGCCAAGGAGATCTATGCCGAGGGCCTGCGCATTCCACCGGTCAAGCTGTGGGAAAAGGGCAAGCGTCGTGAGGACGTGATCAACTTCATGCTCACCAACATGCGCGCCCGCCCCTATCAGGAAGGCGACCTCAATGCCCAGTATGGCGCCTGCAAAGTCGGCGAGCGGCACTTGCTGGAGCTGCTGGACAAGTACGGCGTGGCACAGGTGCGTGCCTGCATCGCCGAACTGAAGAACATGGCCGACCGACACATGCGGGCGCTGTTGCGCGATGTGCCGGATGGTGACTACAGCGGCACCGCCGTGCTCGAAGATGCCGGCCACGGCCTGGGTGAACTGGCCATCACCGCCCATGTGCAGATCCGTGACGACCAGGCCCATGTGCGCATCGAAAGCCCGCCGCAGGTGCCGTACTTCATCAATTCCTATGAGGGCAACTCGGTATCCGGGGTTTACCTGGGGCTGATGATGTTCGCCCAGGTGGCGCCGCCTTACAACGAAGGCCTGTATCGCTGCGTAACGGTCGATGTCGGCCCCAGGGGTACGCTGTGCAATGCCGAGGAACCCGCGCCTCACGTCAATTGCACCACCACGCCGATGGAAACCCTCGCCGATGCCGTGCGCACGGCACTGGAACAGGCCTCGCCACAGCGGGTAACGGCCTCCTGGGGGCATACCAGCGGCATCAACATTGCCGGCCGCGACCCGCGCAACGGCAATAGCGAGTACGTGACGATGGTGCTGGCCTCGATCATTTCCGGTGCCGGTGCCAACAAGGTGATGGATGGCTGGCACGCCTGCGGCCCGCTGTGCTGCTTCGGGGCGCTGATGAGCGGTGACATCGAGCTGCTCGAACACGCTTATCCGGTGCTGATCCACCGCTACAGCCTGATGGCCGACAGTGGTGGCGCCGGTGAGTTGCGCGGTGGTTCGGGCACCCGCCTGGAGATCGAACCGCTGGACCACGCCATGACCGTGGTCGGCTTCGGCGAGGGCCGCCAGTTGCCCACCGCTGGTGCCGCCGGGGCTCGCAATGCCCTGCTCGAGCCCAAACTGGGCCGGCTGATCCATCGCCATGCCGATGGCCGCGAAGACCACTACACGCAGAACCCCATGCTCACCCTGCACCCCGGCGAACGCATCATCAACATCAACCCAGGGGGTGGTGGCTACGGCGACCCGCTGCGCCGTCGGGTCGCAGCAGTACTGGAGGACGTGCGCAACGGCCTGGTCTCGCCACAAGGCGCAGCCCTGGAATATGGCGTGGTCCTCAATGCCGATGGCCAACTGGACGAAACAGCCACCCACCTTGCCCGCGCCCCGCGCTAACCGGAGAACACGCATGCGTAACCAATATCGCCTGGGCGTAGACGCCGGCGGCACTTTCACCGATTTCATCCTGGCCGATCGCGACGGCGGCGTGCAGCTGTTCAAGGCCCCGTCCACGCCCCAGGACGGCACCCTGGCCATTCGCGCCGGCCTGGCACAGATCGCCGACGCCACCGGGCGTAGCCCGGCCGAACTGATCGCCAACTGTGACCTGTGCATCAACGGCACCACCGTGGCCCTCAACGCGCTCATCGAGCGCACCGGGGTCAAGGTGGGCCTGCTGTGCACCGAGGGGCACGAGGACAGCCTGGAAATCCGCCTGGGCCACAAGGAAGAGGGCCACCGCTACGACGCCCACTACCCGCCGGCACACATGCTTGCCCCACGCCACCTGCGCCGCCCGATCGGAGGCCGAATCCTTGGCGATGGCCGTGAGCACAGCCCGCTGGACGAAGCCGCCATCCATGCCGCCATCGACTACTTCCGTGCCGAAGGCGTGCAGGCCGTGGCCATTTCCTTCCTGTGGTCGGTGCGCAACCCCAGCCACGAACAGCGGGCCGCCGAACTGGTACGGGCTGCCCTGCCCGAGGTGTTCGTCTGCACCGGCTGCGAGGTGTTCCCGCAGATTCGCGAATACACCCGCACCTCCACCACCGTGGTCAACGCCTACCTCAGCCCGGTAATGGCCCGTTACGTGGCGCGCATCGACAGCCTGTTTCAGGCACTTGGCGCACAGCAGCCAGTACGCTACTTCCAGTCCAATGGCGGGTTGGCGCCCGGGCACCTGATGCGTGAGCGCGCCGTCAACGCGATCAACTCCGGTCCGGCCTCGGCACCACAAGCCGGGTTGGCAGTAGCGAGGCCGTTCGGTATCGACAACGTCATTACCGTGGACATGGGCGGCACCTCGTTCGACATCACCCTGACCAACGCCGGACGCACCAACTTCAGCAAGGACGTGGACTTCCTGCGCCAGCGCATCGGCGTGCCGATGATCCAGGTGGAGACCCTGGGTGCCGGCGGTGGCTCCATCGCCCACCTGGACGAGTTTGGCATGCTCCAGGTCGGGCCGCGCAGCGCCGGCGCCATGCCTGGGCCGGTGTGCTACGGCAAGGGTGGCCGCGAACCCACGGTCACCGACGCCAACCTGGCTCTTGGCTACCTGCCCGACGGCGCACTGCTGGGCGGCAGTATCCGCCTGAACCGCCAGGCCGCGCTGGAGGCCATCCGGAGCAAGATCGCCGAACCGTTGGGCATCAGTGTGGAACGCGCGGCATTCGGCATCACCACCCTGGTCAACCTGAACATGGTCAACGGCATCCGCCGCGTATCGATCGAGCGCGGTCACGACCCGCGTGACTTCGCCCTGATCGGCGCAGGCGGTGCGGCGGGCATGCACGTGGTGCGCCTGGCCGAAGAAATCGGCATGCACACCGTGCTGATCCCCAAAGTGGCCTCGGGCTTATGTGCGTTCGGCCAGATCCTGTCCGACGTGCGTTACGACCTGCTCACCAGCCTGTCGATGCGCCTGGACGCCGGGCACGTCGACCTGGCGCAACTCAACCAGACCCTCACCGAACTGCGTGAGCAAGGCCTGGCCAACCTGCGCGAAGACGGTTTTGGCGACCAGGCCAGCAGCTGCCACTACACCCTGGAGATGCGCTACCTGGGGCAAATTCATGAGTGCAGTGTGGACCTGCAGCAGCACAGCCTGGACGAGGCAGGGCTGGCCGCGCTGGTCAGCCGCTTTCACAGCCGCCACCAGACCCTGTACTCGTACAGCGAACCCGACAGCCCGGTGGAGCTGGTGAACCTGGAGTGCTCGGTGATCGGCCACCTGCCACGCCCGCCGCAACCCGAGCTGCAGGGGCCGGCCGAGCCCCCCGCCCCCATCGCGCAATCCGTCCGCCCGATGCTGTTCAGTGCCGACGGTGAATGGCAGCCCACACCGGTGTTCAACGGTAACCACCTGTTGCCAGGGCAGACCGTGCATGGCCCCTGTGTGATCGAGGAAGACACCACCAACATTGTCCTGCCACCCGGCTGGCAAGCTCGCCTGGAGCCTTCGGCCACCTACCGAGTGACACGCGGGGGTTGATCTTGCGGTCGGCGCGCGCCGATCATGGGCCTGGTAACCGCCCGGCAGTTTGCGCTGCCGGGCGGTTCGTACAATTACAAGAGCTGCTTGAGTAGCTTGCCTGCAGTTCCTTTTTTCAATGCTGCCCTCTTTGAAAAAGGACCCACCATGCCCACAGAACTCTCGACCCACGGCTGGCCACAACCGGAACGCCAGGCACGCTGGGCCGAAGCCATCAGTGACACCTATTTCCCCTTGAGCCTTGAATTTGCTGCCGGACAGCCGTTCGATGGCCACCTGCAGCGCTGGAGTACGCCGAGCACGCCGCTCAGCCTGTCGCGCCTGCGGTCCAGCCAGCTGGGTTACTCGCGCAGCAACGCGCATATCGGCCAGGACCATGAAGCGTTCTACCTGGTGACCGTGCCGCATGGCAGCGAGGTGCACTTCGAACAGGACGGCCACCCGATCAGTTGCAGCCCGGGCGGTTTCATCGTCGAGCGCGGCGATGCACCCTACCGCTTCCACTACGGCACGCAGAACGACTTGTGGGTGCTCAAGCTGCCTGAGCGTGCGCTCAAAGCCAACCTGCTGGGGCACAAGCGCTATACCCGGCATTGCTTCGATGCCCGTCAGGGCCTGGGGCGCATCTTCGTCGAGCAACTCGACCTGTGTGCCCGCCATTTCGACACCAGCCCCCCGGCAGCCCGGCATCTACTGCTGGAACAGGCTTCAGCCACCCTGCTGCTGGCCTTGCAACAGGATGAGCGCGTGCTGGGCAGCGAAGGCAGCAACCTCAGCACCCTGCACCTGACGCGGGTCGAGCAGTACGTGCAGCAAAACCTGGGTGACCCCGAGCTGTCGCCACAAACCATCGCCAGCGCCTGTGGGCTGTCGCTGCGTTATCTGCACAAGTTGTTCGCGATCACGCCCTACACCCTTGGCGAGTGGGTACGCCGTCAACGCCTGGAGGCCGTGCACCGGCAACTGCTTGACCCGCATTGCCACCTGGCGATCGGCGAACTGGCATTTCGCTGGGGCTTTGCCGATCAGGCGCAGTTCACCCGGGCATTTCGCCAGCAGTATGGGTGCACGGCGAGCGAGGTGCGGGCTACGCGTGCGCACTGATCACAACAACGGAAAATGGCACGCTTCCACAGGGGCACCGTCGCGTTGGCTTGGCGGGCTCAATCCCCCGCCACCACATCCACCACTTTCCAGCTGTCGTCCGGGTCGAAGCGTTTCATCTCCTTAGCCAGCCTGTCGCCATGCGGCCCGAGGTCTTTCTCGAACACTTGGCCGTCATGGCTGATCATGAAGCTCATCACCCCGGTGTCGTCGTACTTGGCCGGCCAGGCGACCATGGCGAAGCCACGGCTCATCTGGTTGCCGATCAGGTAGCTGTAGGCACCGCCCGGGGCGGATGGGCCCTGTGCGTCCAGGATGCGGAAGTGGTAGCCATACCAGGCGTCACCGACCACATCCTGGCCGAACAGCGGGCCCAACGGGCTGACGTCACCGTCGCCATCGTCATCCCAATACAACCCGTCATGCTTGCCCGGCTCGCTGAAAATCTTCTGTGCGTACTCCAGCGCACCATTGCCGTTATGGTCCTGGGTGGCGTAGTCCATTTGCGCATCGTGATAGGCCAGCAGCGACTGCAGAACACCCAGCTCGTTGCGCCCGATACGACGAGCGCGGATTTCGGCACTGCCCGCCTTGAGGTCGAAGCGCCAGCCCTGGCGGGTTCTGGTCAGCGGTATGGGCAAGGTCCAGTGACCGGTGCCCACTGCCAGGATGGCCTTGCCCTCGCCTGACATGTCGATGCTGTGCTGTGCGCGATACTGCTCGAGAAAGGTATCCACATCGCTGCGTTGCACACCACCGCGCGGTATGTAGGTGCGCCAGTCATCGCCCAGCAACTGGGCCAGGCGGGCTTCATCAGGTTTTTCCTGGCCCAGCGCCGCGACAAAGGCTTCCACGGCCTTCTCCGGCGTTGGGAAGGCTTGCTGGGCGGCGGCCATGAACGACCAGGCCAAACCTGCCGTCAGCAGCAATGCAGCCAGTGTTGGGCGCTTCATCGACGGCCTCCTGCGCCGCGACGCGCGGGCGCACTGGGCCGGGAGATCGGGTGCCCGGCGGCACGAGACGCACTGGGCCGCTGAGCGAACGACTGGCTGGTACGGCCGCGGTTGGCCTGCACGCTGGTGCGCGACGGCGAGCGCACACCGTCGAAGGCATTGTTGCGGGCACGACCTGCCGTATTGGCAGGACGGCTCTGCGCCTGGCCGTCGCCCTGCCGGCGTTGATTGGCCAGGTTGCCGTTCTGCTGGCGGCCTTGGACGTTGCGGGTTTCCTGCCGACGGTCAGTCGCCCGCGCGCCATCATCACGGGACGGCATGCGGTTGCCGTCAGGATTGCCTGCCTTGACCTCGCGCATTTGCTCGCGGGCCTGACGGTTACTGGTAGCCGGCCGTTCGATACCAGCGCGGTCCATCGATGCCCGGGCTTTGTCTCGGGCCTGGGCCCGTTGGGCGTCGTCGCCGCGGAACGCGGTGCGCTGAGTGGCACCGTCCAGCTGGCGGCCGTACTGCTGACGGCTGCGAGAATCGCGGTATGGCACCCCGTCCCGGTTGGCGGCATTGTGCTGCCATTTGTTCTGGTTGTTGGTGATGCGGTTGTTGACGTTGAGGTTGTTGTAGCGGTTAACGTCAATGTCGATGTCATTGTTGTCCCAGTCGCAATCGCCCCACAACGAGGCGACGATCGCCACGCCGGTACCGAAGGCCAGGCCGGCCACCAGCGCGGAACCGGGGTAGTACATGGGCGGCGGCGGGTAATACACCGGCGGCGAGGCCGGGTAGGCCCAGGTGCCATAGGTGGTGGTCGGGTTATAGCTGGGCACATACACCACTTGCGGGTCGGCCGGCGCGATGACGATGGTGGTGGGCGGGCTGCTGGCCGCTGCCCCTTGGGTGCTACTGCCGCTGGCGGCTGGCGCAGGTGCGGTCTGCACGGTTACGTTCTGGTACTGGCTGCTCTGCAGATTGCCGGCAGCCTGCGCCTGGTGGCGCAAACGCTGCACGCTGCCCATGACATCATCGGGCTGAGCGAGGAAAGCATCGCCCAGGCGCTGCACCCACACCGGGTCCTGGCCAAGCGTTGCCAGCACCTGCGGGAAGGCCACCAGTGCCTGTACGCTAGGGTCCCAGGGCTGCTTGGCCACTTGCCTGACTGCATCGTCGCCGGTGGCCTTGGGGTTGGCCTTGGACCAGGTCACGGCCTCATTGACCTGCCCCGGATAGGTTGACGCCATCAGCACCTGAGCCAGCAATTGATCAGGGTACAAGGCAATGGGGGCCAACATCTGGTCCAGTTGCTCCTGGGAGAACACCGGGTCCTTGGCCACGGGCGTGGCAGCGGAAGGCGCCGGATCCGGCGCGGGCACGTCTTCGGCCAGCACCAGGCCCGGGGCAAAGCTCAGGCAAAGCAGTGCCGACAGGACAGCAAACAATGGCATGCGCATCGCTTATCCCCACAAGGTCAGACCGCGTGGGTTAAGGGTAGCAATGGCGGTGCTTTTGACCAGACGAGGGGACGCAAACTTTTCGCGCTTCAAAGGCGGGATGGTTGATGCGTTTGAGTCTATAGGTGCGCTTCGCCGGAATCGTCGATAGTCACTATCGAGCAGGGCAATTTCTACCGAACGCTGTGGCCGCATAACCTAGCGCCATCCCCACGCTGCCGCCTAGACTGCCCTGGAGCTAACCGATGAATACCTTGGCCCGCCACCTGTGCGCCACCCTTGCCGTTTTTGCCATTGCCGTGATCAGCGGCTGTGCCAGCCACCCTGAACTGCGCCCGTACACCGCCGAGGAAACCCGCCAGTTGCAACTGGAAGCCTTACAGCGCCGCGGCCTGTCGCTGGACAATTACGAGCAGCAACGGCGGGTGATCCTGCGTGCCGGTAACCTGCCTGTCGTGACCGAAGCTGCCGACGCTGAACCTTCGACCAAAGGCTGAACGGGCTAGCCGGCGGTTCCCTCCCTCCACTTGCGCAGGTATCCTCTACCGCTCAACCGCAAGCCTTCCAGGACGGAGACCATGATCAGGCCCCTTCTGTTGCTGAGTGCTGCACTGCTTTTAAGCCCCGCGTCGCAAGCCCAGCAGATGAAACGCCAACTGGGCGATTTCGACTTCACACTCGGCACCACCCCCTCACGCAGCATGGCGCAAGGGCTTATCTCACCCAGTGCCGTTGGCGCATTCCATGGCGGGCTCGACCTCAGCCACCCCAATGGCTGGTACCTGGGCCAGTACGCCCCAAGCATGGGCGTCACCCCCGACTCGACCCTGCGCCTGGACAGCTACCTGGGCTACAAGCACCATTTCGACAGCAGCCTGGGCTACGAGGTAGGGTTGATCCATTACAGTCAGCCCAATATCGCAGGCCCCGACAGCTACGCCCTGTATGGGGGGATCTCGGTGCTGGGCAGCCGCTTCGGCGGGGCGCTGCGCGACAACCCCGACAACCGCACGGGCACGCTGTTCGCCGACTTCGGCCATCTGCCGATGTTCGACGTCGACTTCACCGTCAAGCTCGCCCACCACCGCCTGGGCACGCCGTTCACCATTGGCGATGGCAGCCAGGTGAATACCTTTTCCGATTGGTCACTGGAGCTGTCACGGCCCTGGCTGGGCATCGACCTGAACCTGATCTACAGCAACTCCAGCCTGAGTGGCGCGAGCTGCGATGCCTATTCGGGCATCAATACCTATTGCGACAGCGTGGTCACACTCAAGGCCCAGCGCAGCTTTTTTTAACGGCGCGGCGCCAGCGCCAGGGCAATCCCGCCCAACACCACCCCACAGGCGATCAACAAACGCAACGACACCGACTCGCCGATCAGGGCAACCCCGCCCAGTGCGGCAATCACCGGCACGCTGAGCTGCAGGGTCGCCGCCTGTTGCGCACTGATCTGCCTGACCACGCCATACCAAACGGCATAGCCTGCGCCAGAAGCCAGCACACCGGAACCCAAGGCATACAACAAGCCAAGTGGCGTGAGGTGCGGGCCGGCCCCCAGCAACAGCATCGGTAGCAGCAGCACCAGGCACGGCACGCTGCGGGCAAAATTGCCGGCAGTGTCGGCCAGCGGCCTGGGCGAGCCTTTGCCCAGTAGCGTATATACCCCCCAGGCCACACCGGACAGGGCCATCAGCAAGGCACTGGCCAACGGCGGCGCCGAGACGCCAGGCAACAGCAGCACCAGCAGGCCGGCAAAGGCGATCAGCATGCCCAGCAGCATGCGTACCGTGATGTGTTCGCCCCTGTACCACGCGAAGCCGAACATGGTGATCTGCACGGCACCGAACAGCAACAACGCCCCTGCACCTGCGCCCAATTGCAGGTACGCCGCAGAAAACAGGAACGCGTACAGGAACAGGGCCAAGCCGCCCCACCAACTGCCGCCCATGGTGTGCACCGGGCTGCGCAGGCGAATCAGCAACAGCAGAAACAGCGCACCACTGGCCAGTCGGACCATGGTGAAGGACACCGGGTCGATCGCCCCGTCCTTCAGCGCCAGCCGGCAGAACACCGAGTTGGCGGCAAACGCCACCAGGCTGAAAAGGGCAGGCCAAAGCCAGGCGTTGGTCTTGCGGTCAGCAAGCGTGGTCGTGCCTGTACTCATGGTGTGGTCACCTCTGAGTGGGATTGTCGTTATAGCGGCATTTAGTCAGGACCGGCACCGATATACAAGGAAGAATCCACCGTGGAGGATGGCACCGGCTACGCCGGTGTTCGCGGGTAAACCCGCGCCGGCTTTTCAGGTTTTGGGCAAGACGGCGGCTACTGCTTCGATCTCCACCAGCATGCCGTCCAGCGCCAGCCGCGGCACCGGTATCAGCGTGCAGGTCGGTTTCATGTGCGCCCCCCAGGCCCTGTCGGCCTCGGCCACCCATTGGTGCAGGCGCGCTTCGGAGTGCTCGACAATCAGCAGGGTCAGCTTGAACACCTGGGCCAGGCTTGCACCTTTCGACGCCAGGGCCCGTTCCAGGTTGGCCAATGCCTGCCGGGCCTGATCGGCGAACACGGGTGACAACTGGCCCTGGCTATCCTCCCCACCCTGACCGGCGATGAACAGCAGAGGGCTGTCAGCGCGCACTTCGGCGACATGGGAGTAGGCGTTGCCACTGGGGTCGTAGAGACCTTCGGGGTTGCTTAGCTGGAATGCGTTTGATGGGGTCACGACAAGCCCTCGCTCGGTTGGAAGAGCGTCGGAGTATCGGACCTTAAGTTAACTCGAGGTCAAGCCTGAAGTAGGACATTTCGTACAAGGCATCGTCATGTTGGAACCAAGCGTGTGTTTGCGCAGCGGCTGTCAGGCCTTAGATTGCAAGCCCCGGCATGGAGGCCTTTAACCAAGAAGGAAAACCAATGAGCAAATTTGATTTTCAGCTGGCCTACACCATCAAACCGCACAACCCTGCGTACGATGAAACCGATGCGGCACAGGCACGTCTGTACCTGCGGGAAAAGCTCGGCCTGGACACCGTCGAGCACATTGAAACCACGCTGCTTGGCATGATCACGCTCAATGGCACCACCCTCGCGGAGCGCAAGCGGGAAGCTGAAAAGCTGGTCCGCGATTACATCCATGACGCACTCAAGGAACTGCGCGTACTGTCTACCGTGAAGTTCTACGGCTGCCTGATGGTGGACGGGCTGGGGCCGGCCATGCGTTTCGACATCCTGCCCAAATGACCCTCGACGGCCTCAGGCGCCCCCGCGCCCGAGGCCGCAAACCGTCACTTTTCCTGCAACACCGCCCTGCCCTTCACCGCCCTCGGCCCGCGCCAGGCCCAGAACAGCAAACCGGGGAAGGGGGCGTAGACCACGAAAACGATCCACAGCATCTTGCGCTCGGCGCGCCGTTCACTGCCGATGATGTGCCAGATGGCCCAGATCTCCAGCAGGATGACCAAGGCCGCGATGATGATCCAGATCGTACCGATTTCCATGAGCGCTCTCCCAATGGCATGTATTGGGTTGGGTTGCTGCAAGCGCTGAGGGTTCAGATTGATTTGACTCACCGCGCCCTCTTTGCAGGCGCGGCGATAGGGCCTCATTGCCGTGGTGCATTCTCCAGTTCAGCCTTCAACGCCGCTGCATCGGTGAACGCCCGCTGGCTGACCAGCACGCCCTGCTGCAGTTGCAACCACTGCACCTGGCCCTCCTGCCCGGGGTAACGGCTGGCCACTCGCCCATCACGGTCGAGCAGCACCCGGTAGCTGTAATCGCGCATGGCCGGGACAGCGAACAGTTTGCTGATCAGCGCAGGCATGCGCTGAATGTCGGCCACGAATACAGCGGCGCGTGCTTCCAGGTAGCCCTTGGGCTGCTCGGCCAGCGCCGCCTTGACCAGCTTGGCACCGTCCATATCGCGCGCCACCAGCAAAATCTGCGTGTCGGCAGCAAGGCTGTAGGCCTGGTCGTACTGGTCGAGCAGTGTGAACGGGGCAAGCTTGTCGCCCTGCTCCAGGGCGTTGGCCAGCAACGGCAACAGGCTGAGCAACACTACAGCGGCATATCTCATCAGCGGCATCCTCAATGACGGAACGTCAGCATAGCGGGAAAGCGCCAGGACAGGCTGGTTTGCCTGAACACGACCTGTAATACGACACAGCCACCGGGGAGATTGTCTTTCCTCCGGGCACCGTCCACACTCTGCGGGCCAGCCAGGAAGCGGAGTTCAGAGTGCCCACGCCACGCCAGTTCAGCCAAAAGACCAGCACCAGCAACATGCTACGGCTCAAAACAAGCGGCGCCAATGCCCAGGCGCCCTATCGGGTCGATTTCATCCTGCTCGAACACTTCTCGATGGCCAGTTTCACGGTGGCCATGGACGTACTGGTCACGGCCAACCTGCTACGTGCCGACAGCTTCCGGTTCACCCCGCTGTCGCTGGACGGCGACCGGGTGCTCAGCGACCTGGGGCTGGAACTGGTGGCCACCGAGCTGTCCGCTGCGGCGCTGAAGGAGCTGGACCTGCTGGTGGTCTGCGGCGGCTTGCGCACACCACTCAAGTACCCGGAACTCGATCGCCTGCTGAATGATTGCGCCGCCCACGGCATGGCCTTGGGCGGCTTGTGGAACGGCGCCTGGTTCCTTGGCCGTGCCGGGGTGCTGGACGACTACGGTTGCAGCATCCACCCCGAGCAACGTGCCAGCCTGTCGGAGCGCAGCCCGCAAACCCGCATCACTCCGGCCAGCTTTACCCTCGACCGTGACCGCCTCAGCGCCGCCAGCCCCAATGGCGCCATGGAGCTGATGCTGGGCCTGGTACGCCGGCTGTATGGTGACGGCCTGGCCGAAGGCGTCGAGGAAATCCTGTCATTCTCCGGTGCGCGCTACCGCCAGGTGGGTCCTGGGGCGAAGAAGTCCATGAGCCTGCACCTGCGCACCATTGTCGAACTGATGGAGAACAACCTCGAGGAAACCCTCAGCCTCGACCAGCTGGCCGCCTACAGCGGGCGCTCGCGGCGGCAGATCGACCGCCTGTTCCAGGCCCAGCTGGGCACGTCGCCCCGGCGCTATTACATGGAGCTGCGCATCACCAAGAGCCGCCGGCTGCTGCAGTATTCCGACCTGTCGGTGATGGAAGTGGCAGTGGCCTGCGGGTTTGTCTCGGTGTCGCACTTCAGCAAGTGCTATGCGGCGTATTTCGGCTACCCGCCGTCGCGCGAGCAACGGCTGGGCGAGTGACCGAGGCCCTTTGAGTCTGCCCAGGCGCTCGAGCAATCTCAGGTACGAGGTTCGAGCTGGATATACCGCAATACCGCATCACAGATCATGGCTTTGTGGCGCAGCTTTACCTGCTCATCAGACAGGTCGATCTGGAAGATCTCGCCAAAGGTATGGCGGTTCGATACCCGGTAGAAGCAGAACGAGCTCATCAGCATGTGCAGGTCGATGACCTCGATGCCGGCGCGGAACACGCCTTCCTGAACGCCACGGCGCAGGGTGTTGCCCAGGGCCTCCAGCACCAGGCTGCTCATTTCGCGAATGGCCGGCGACTGCTTGACGTACTCGCCATAGTGGATGTTTTCGGTGCAGATGATGCGCACGAAATCGACGTTGCGGTCATGGTGATCGAAGGTGAACTCCACCAGCCGGCGGATCGCCTGCTCAGCCGGTAACGACTCCAGGTCCAGGCTCTGCTCGGTCTTGCGGATATCCCCGTACAACTTCACCAGGCACTCGCAATACAACTGCTCCTTGCTGCCGAAGTAGTAGTAGATCATGCGCTTGGAAGTGGCGGTGCGTTCGGCGATGGCGTCGACGCGGGCGCCGGCCAGCCCTTGCTGAACGAACTCGTTGATGGCGGCCTGGAGGATGTCCTCGCGTGTTTTCTCAGGGTTGTTCTTGCGCGTTTTGCGCACCCCTTCGGGTTCAGGCTGGCCGAGGCCGACTACGGAATCACTCATACCCACTCACAGGCTGTTTATTGGAATGCCGGGATTATCCGTTAGCGCGGCCATGCAGGGAAGCACGCTGTTGGTCGGGTAGCCATGATGCCTTGGGCTCAAGCAGCGCGGTCAGCCTGCGGGCACTGATCATCAGCCAGGCGCACAGTCAGTTACGCTGGGCAGTCGCGGGCGCCGGCGCGGGCGTCAGGCGCAGCACGCGGTTACGCCCACCTTCAGCGAGCAGATAACCCCCGATACCATCGGCGATGATCGCCTGCGGAGCCTTGAGGAAAGTCAGCACCGTTTGCTGGCTGCCATTGGCATCGATGCGCAGCAGGCGCGCACGGTGTGTGTTGTCCTCGCTGATCCATAGGCCACGTTGATCACAATACAAGAATGTAGGGTTACGCAGACCATCGACCACCACCGGGTCGCTGCCATCGTCGGACAGGGAGCGGACCCTGCCATTGGCCTTTTCGGTGTACAGCAGGCGGCCATCGCTGCAGCGGGTCAGGCCTTCGGTTTCGGTCAGGCCGGACCGCAGTACCTCCAGCTGCCCGCTGCTCCAGTCATAGCGCATCAGGCGACCATTGCCCTTGCGGTCTTCGATGGCATAAAGATAGTTGCCTTCGTTCCAGAGGCCTTGCACGCTCTCGCCGTCGAACAGCCGGGTGACCTGGCCATCGCGGGACAGGCTGACAGGTGCCAGGCCACCTTCCTGGCTGAACACCCAGCCGCCCTGCGCCGCGACCATACCGTCGGGCTTGGACAGGTTATCGACCAGCACGACGCGCTCGCCCGTAGCCGTGATCTTGAGGATGCTGCCCCGGCCGTCATCCAGTTCACGGCTGACCAGCAGGCTGCCATCCGCCTGCGGTAACAACGAGGCGGCTTTGGTGACGTCGCGATGCAACACCTCAATATCCCAGCCGGTAGCGGCCTGGACCGGGTAGAAACTCTGCCACGCGAAGAAGCCCAAGGTGGCCGCGAGCAGCCCGGAGGTGGCAGTCAAGGCGATGCGGGCGCTGCGCTTGCGCAGGATGTGCGGCATGAAGGGGCTCCTCGGAAACGTTGCGGATCCTAGCAAGCGAATGTGAAAAAAATGTCGAAAGCTGCACAAACGGGTGCTGCAGGACCCGCCGATCTCAGCCCACGGCGCCTCCAACCACGATAGGCACCCCGCTACTAAAAACAAAAGGATATAAAAATAACTAAACAATCTAACAAACTGGAATATATAAATTGAAAGCCAAACGCCGCCTCCTTAGTCTGAGCAGATCGCCTCTCACCCGATTCAAGGAGCAATGCCCATGCCCAAACATGCCTTCTCCCCACTACGCCGTCTGCTGATCGGCGGTTTACTGGCCAGCGTCGCCAGCGCCCTGCTGCCCTGGTCCGAAGCCATTGCCGACGACGCCAGGACACTGCGCATCGGCTACCAGAAATTCAACAGCATCAACATCCTCAAAGGCAGCGGCGCCCTGGAGAAGGCCCTGGCACCGCAAGGTGTGAAGGTCAGCTGGCATGAGTTCGCCGCCGGCCCCCAGCTACTGGAGGCACTGAGCACCGGCGCCATCGACCTCGGCCACGCAGCCGATGCCCCCTCGGTGTTCGCCCAGGCCGCCGGCAAGCCTGTGGTCTACCTGGCCGCCGAACAACCCTACCCACGCGGCATTGGCCTGGTCGTGCGCGAGCAGGACCACCTGGCCAGTGTGCAGGACCTGAAAGGCAAGCGCGTGGCCACCGGCCGCGGCTGGAATGCCCAATACCTGCTGGCCGTAGCCCTGCAGCAGGCTGGCCTCAGTTACAAGGACATTACCCCCGCCTACGTCAACAATGCCGCCGATGCCGTGGCCGCCCTGCAATCGGGCAGTGTGCAGGCCGTGACCCTGTGGGACCCGTTCCTCGCCGCCGCAGAAAGCCAGCCAGGGTTGAAAAACCTGCGCGACGGCAGCGGCCTGTCCAACAACCGCACCTTCTACCTGTCCACAGCCCGCTATGCCGACGAGCACCGTGCACTGCTGAAAACCTTCTTTGCCGAGCTGAGCAAGGTCAGCCAGTGGGCCAACGCCAAGCCCGCCGAAGTGGCCGCGCTGCTGGCACCGCAGCTGGGGATCAGCACCCAGGTGCTGGAAGTGGCCAGCGAACGGCGCAACTACAACGCCGTCGCTATCACCCCGCAGATCGTTGCCGAACAACAGAAGCTGGCTGACACCTTCCAGGGCCTGGGCCTGATTCCACGCAAGCTACAGGTGGCCGAAGCGGTCTACCCGGCCTCTGTGTTGCCTTGAACGGAGCGCGCTGACCATGCCTCGCCCGATCCGCTTCAACGCCTTCAGCATGAACGCTGCCAGCCACCAGTCCCCTGGGCTGTGGCGCCATCCGCGCAACACCAGTGTGGCGTTCAACCGCCTGAGCTACTGGACCGACCTGGCCCGCCTGCTCGAACGCGGCCTGTTCGACGCCCTGTTCATCGCCGATGTGCTGGGTATCTACGACGTCTATCAAGGCAGCCCGCAAGCCGCCCTGCGCGGTGGCGTGCAGGTGCCGGTCAATGATCCGCTGCTGCTGGTGCCGGCGATGGCCGGGGTGACCGAGCACCTGGGTTTTGGTGTCACCTTTTCGCTGACCTACGAACACCCCTATCCCTTCGCCCGGCGCATGTCCACGCTCGACCACCTGAGCAATGGCCGGGTCGGCTGGAACATCGTCACCGGGTATCTGGACAGCGCTGCGCGCAACCTCGGCCTGGCGCGTCAACTGGGCCACGACCAACGCTACGACCTGGCCGAGGAATACCTGCAGGTGCTGTACAAGCTGTGGGAGAAAAGCTGGGACGACGACGCCGTGCTGCTGGAGCGTGAAAGCGGGCGCTATATCGAACCCTCGCGGGTACACCCGATCAACCATGTGGGCGAGCACTTCCAGGTGCCCGGCATGCACCTGTGCCAGCCGTCGCCGCAACGCACCCCGGTGTTGTTCCAGGCCGGTGCGTCGGCACGCGGCCAGCAGTTTGCCGCACGGCATGCCGAATGCGTGTTCATCAGCGGGCCGACGCCGACGGTGCTGCGCCGCTACGCCGACGGCATCCGCCAGGCCTGCGAAGCGGCCGGGCGTGGCCGTGACGAAGTGCTGATCTACGCCCAGGCGCTGTTGATTGTCGCCCCCACGCGGGAAGAAGCCGAGGCCCGCTTTAACGACTATCGCCGCTATGTCGACCTGGACGCTGCCCTGGCGCTGCTGTCAGGCTGGACCGGTATCGACTTCGCCGGCCTCGACCCTGATGCACCGATCGAGTACGTCGAGAACGATGCTGGCCGTGCTGCCCTGGCAGCCTTTACCGCCGCCGACCCCACTCGCCGCTGGACCGTACGCGAAGCCGCCGAGTTCGTTGGCCTGGGCGGTCGCGGCCCCGTGCTGATCGGCGCTGCCAGCGAGGTGGCCGACCAGCTGGAAACCTGGCTGGACCATACCGGCATCGACGGTTTCAACCTGACCTACGCCGTGCAACCGGACGACCTGGCCAATGTGGTCGACCTGCTGGTGCCCGAGCTGCAACGGCGCGGCCGCTATCCGCTGAGCTACACCGAGGGCCCCCTGCGCCACAAGCTGTTCGGCCGCGGCGGCCAGCTGCCCGAACGGCACGTTGGGCGTCAGGTCAGCATTCAGTGATCAAATACCGGGTATTCCAACATTTAATTTGTGGATGGCACGCACTCGACCCTATTCTGTGGCCACATCCCCTGCGCCGCACCGGCCGGTGCGGTTCAAGGCATGGGGAGAGAACAACAAGTCGAGATCGTCCATGTCGAACCATTCGTACTTCGCCCCCCACGGTGGGCACCCGGCTCAAACCGAGCTGCTGACTGACCGTGCCATGTTCACCGAAGCCTATGCCGTCATCCCTAAAGGCGTGATGCGTGACATCGTCACCAGCCACCTGCCCTTTTGGGACAAGATGCGCATGTGGGTCATCGCCCGCCCGCTGACCGGTTTTGCCGAAACGTTCTCCCAGTACATCGTCGAACTGGCCCCGGAAGGCGGCAGCGAGCGCCCTGAGCTGGACGCCGATGCGGAAGCCGTGGTGTTCATTGTCGAAGGCGAACTGGACATCACCGTCGAAGGCAAACACCACACCCTGGTACCTGGCGGCTACGCCTTCCTGGCCCCGGGCGCCGAGTGGAGCCTGCGTAACAACAGCAAGTCCAACGTCACCTTCCACTGGCTGCGCAAGCACTACCAGAAGGTTGAAGGCCTGGACGTGCCGGAATCCTTCGTCACCCACCGCGACAACGCCACCGTCATCGAGATGCCGGGCACCGAAGGCCGCTGGAAAACCACCCGCTTTGTCGACATGGCCGACATGCGCCACGACATGCACGTGAACATCGTCACCTTCCAGCCGGGCGGTGTGATTCCGTTCGCAGAAACCCACGTGATGGAACACGGCCTGTACGTGCTGGAAGGCAAGGCAGTGTACCGTCTGAACCAGGACTGGGTCGAAGTGGAAGCCGGCGACTTCATGTGGCTGCGCGCCTTCTGCCCGCAAGCCTGCTACGCCGGCGGCCCAGGCAACTTCAGCTACCTGCTGTACAAGGACGTGAACCGTCACGTACACCTGACGCTGAACCCTAAGCGCTAAGCCCAGGCTGATGCCCGCAAGCCCGCCAACCTGGCGGGCTTTCTGTTTGCCGCGCATACTGAAATACCCACCCCTGCAGGGTACCGGCCATGAACCGCTGCCTGCTGCTCGCGGCCTCGCTGCTGTGCGCCTCTGCCCTGGCCGCCGATGACTGGCACCTGGCCTACGACCGCGAAGGCATTCGCGTGTACCTGAAAGATGCAGGCGATTCGCCCTACCAGCAATTTCGTGGTGTCAGCACCATGAAAGCCAGCCTGCGCACGCTCACTGACCTGCAGGATAACCTGCGGGTGGCCTGCAAGTGGCTGTACGCCTGTGACCAGATGCGGCTGCTGGATGTGGAGGGTGACAACACCTGGGTGTACCTGACCACCCAGTTGCCTTGGCCGGCGAGGCCACGGGACATCGTGCTGAAAGTGACCAGCGAACGCCTGGTCGACGGTACCCTGGTGCGCCACCTGAGCGCCGATCCCGACAGGATCCCCAGGGTTGACGGCCTGATCCGGGTAGAGCACCTGAGTGGTGTGTGGCAGATGAAACCGCTGGGTGAACGGGTGACCGAGGTGACCTACCAGTTGCAGGCCGCCCCTGCCGGGGATGTGCCGGGGTGGCTGGCCAACCGGTTTGTGGTGGATACGCCGGTGGTGACGTTGCGTACGTTGCGAGCGGTGGCTGAGCGCCAACCTTGAAGTGCCGGCAGGCCGTAGACCGACTGCAGCAGGGCCAGCAGTTTTTTATGCAATACACCTGTCAGAAGGCCTGGCTCAGCGGTCACATCTTGTAGGTCGACAGCAGGATGCTGGTCTCGGTGTTCTCGATATGCGGGATCGAGCGGATGGCGTTCAGCGCCCGGTCGAACGCTTCGAGGGTGTCGGCGCGCAGCTCTGCCATCAAATCCCAGCGGCCATTGGTGGTGTGGATGGCCACCACATTGGGATGCCCGCGCAACGCGTGCTTGACCTCTGCGGCATGGTGGCCACTGATGCCGATGCTGGTGATTGCCCGCACCCCCTGGTCCAGCGCATCGGAGCGCAGACGTACCGTGTAACCGATGATCACACCCTGCTCTTCAAGCCGGGTGATGCGGTTATGCACCGTTGCCCTGGCCACCTTCAGCTTTTTTGCCAGGGTCAGCACAGGGGTACGTGCATTGTCCCGCAACAGTGCAATCAGTTCCCGATCGATCGTGTCCATAAGCCTGCCAAATAATCAGATTGCTACGCTGGGTTGGCAGATTGTCCAGAAGCCTGACAAAACTGACAACCTGTATGCTTCCGCATTGGCGCAACCTGTCATCAAAATGTTCACGCGGCTTCACTTCGATAATCTCAAGCGCTTAACCCGCACTGCTGGGCAAGCGCACAATAACAAGGTGCAAGAGCATGACGTATTTCATTGATGTTCCAACCATGTCGGACCTGGTGCATGACATTGGCGTCGCGCCGTTTATTGGCGAGCTTGCCGCTGCCCTGCGGGACGATTTCAAACGCTGGCAGGCGTTTGACAAGTCCGCGCGCGTTGCCAGCCACTCGGAAGTGGGCGTGATCGAACTGATGCCGGTCGCCGACAAAAGCCGCTATGCCTTCAAATACGTCAACGGCCACCCGGCCAACACTGCACGCGACCTGCATACGGTCATGGCCTTCGGTGTACTGGCCGATGTCGACTCCGGTTACCCGGTGCTGCTGTCCGAACTGACCATCGCCACCGCCCTGCGCACCGCAGCGACTTCGCTGATGGCAGCCCAGGCACTGGCCCGCCCGAACGCGCGCAAGATGGCGCTGATCGGCAACGGCGCGCAAAGCGAATTCCAGGCCCTGGCCTTCCACAAGCACCTGGGCATCGAAGAAATCGTCGCCTACGACACCGACCCGCTGGCCACCGCCAAGCTTATCGCCAACCTCAAGGAGTACAGCGGCTTGACCATCTGCCGGGCCAGTTCGGTAGCCGAGGCGGTGAAAGGCGTGGACATCATCACCACGGTGACGGCCGACAAGGCCTACGCCACCATCATTACCCCCGACATGCTGGAGCCCGGTATGCACCTGAACGCCGTGGGCGGTGACTGCCCAGGCAAAACCGAACTGCACGCCGATGTGCTGCGCAACGCGCGGGTGTTCGTCGAGTACGAACCACAAACCCGCATCGAAGGTGAGATCCAGCAGCTGCCAGCGGACTTTCCGGTGGTCGACCTGTGGCGCGTGCTCTGCGGAGAAACCGAAGGCCGCCAAAGCGACAGCCAGGTCACTGTGTTCGATTCGGTGGGCTTCGCCCTTGAAGACTACACCGTACTACGGTACGTACTACAGCAAGCCGAAAAGCGCGGGATGGGTGCCAGGATCGACCTGGTGCCGTGGGTTGAGGACGACCCGAAAGACCTGTTCAGCCACACCCGAGGCCGCGCTGGCAAAAGCCGCATCCGACGCGTTGCCTGACATTGAACCGGTTTAGTCGAACGT
>NZ_JBICMC010000025.1:0-83167 GCF_043106005.1 Pseudomonas sp. GLN_2
CAACCGCTTTCGATCATTCGATCGTAGCCCTTCCAGCTTCTGCCTTCACTACTTAACTCATTGAATTTCAAGGAGTTTTTCGTTCCGATGCCGCTGGAAGTGGGGCGCATTATAAGGGGATTCGAGAGGGCGTCAACCTTTAATTTCAATAAACTTTGATAGCGCTGAAAAACAAAGCGGGGAGGCCTGCCGGCCTCCCCGCTTTCCATCTAGAGCACACCAGCACCACGCAGACGCTGCAGCTCGCCGGCATCCAGCCCCAACACTTCCCCCAGCACCACTTCGGTATGCTCGCCCAGCAGTGGTGGCGCCCGCCGATACTCCACTGGCGTCTCCGACAACCGTATCGGGCTCGCAACTTGCGGCACATTACCCGCCAATGGATGCGGAATATTCAACGCCAACCCGCGCGCCAGAACCTGGGGGTCCTGGAACATCTGCGCCAGGTTATTGATAGGCCCACACGGCACTCCTGCAGCCTCCAACTGGGCCACCCACTCAGCTGTGGTCTTGAACACCGTAGCCTGGCGAATGAGTGGTATCAGCTCAGCCCGGTTGGCCACCCGCAGCTTATTGGTAACGAACCGAGGGTCCTCCGCCCATTGCGGCTGCCCGGCCACCTCAGCGAATTTACGGAACTGGCTGTCATTACCGACGGTAAGAATGAAATCGCCATCTGCCGTCGGAAAGTCCTGGTAAGGGACTATATTAGGATGCGCATTACCCAGCCGACGAGGAGGGGTGCCCGTGGTCAGGTAGTTCATTGCCTGGTTCGCCAGGCAGGCCACCTGCACATCGAGCAATGCCATGTCGACATGCTGTCCGACCCCTGTCTGATCCCGGTGGGCGAGGGCAGCCAGCATGGCGACCGTGGAATACAACCCGGTCAGAATATCGGTAAGCGCCACCCCCACCTTGACCGGCCCTGCGCCTTCTTCACCCTCCGGACGACCGGTCAGGCTCATCAGCCCACCCAATCCCTGGATCATGAAGTCATAGCCAGCGCGCTTGGCATAGGGCCCGGTCTGACCGAAGCCGGTAATGGAGCAATAGATGAGCTGCGGGTTTACCGCCTTGAGGCTCTGGTAGTCCAGGCCATAGGCAGCCAGCCCACCCACCTTGAAGTTCTCTATGACGATATCGCACTTCGCCGCCAGCTCCCGCACCAGCCGCTGCCCCTCCGGCTGGGTAAAGTCGATGGTCACTGAGCGCTTGTTGCGGTTGGCCGACAGGTAGTAAGCCGCCTCACTGGTGTCCTCACCTTCGACATCCTTGAGAAAAGGCGGCCCCCATGAGCGGGTATCGTCGCCACTGCCTGGGCGCTCGACCTTGATAACGTCGGCACCAAGGTCAGCCAGAATCTGACCAGACCACGGGCCGGCCAACACGCGCGAAAGGTCTAGCACCCGCAGATGTGATAGCGCGCCCATGGCTTGCTCCTTATTAATAGAACGCCTGGATACCAGTCTGCGCACGCCCCAGGATAAGTGCATGCACATCATGGGTACCTTCATAGGTGTTGACCACCTCCAGGTTAACCAGATGGCGGGCCACACCAAACTCGTCGGAGATGCCGTTGCCGCCCAGCATGTCACGCGCCATCCGGGCGATATCCAGCGCCTTGCCGCAGGAATTGCGCTTCATGATGGAGGTGATTTCCACCGCAGCGGTCCCTTCATCCTTCATGCGACCCAGACGCAGGCAGCCCTGCAGCGCCAGGGTGATTTCTGTCTGCATGTCGGCAAGCTTCTTCTGAATCAACTGGTTGGCGGCCAGTGGACGACCAAACTGCTGACGGTCCAAGGTGTACTGGCGAGCGGTGTGCCAGCAGGCTTCAGCGGCACCCAGCGCCCCCCAAGAGATACCATAGCGAGCCGAGTTCAGGCAGGTGAACGGGCCCTTGAGGCCACGCACGTCCGGGAAGATGTTCTCTTCTGGCACGAACACATTGTCCATGACGATTTCACCAGTGATCGACGCGCGCAGGCCAACCTTGCCATGGATTGCCGGGGCACTGAGGCCTTGCCAGCCTTTTTCCAGTACGAAGCCACGAATATCGCCCGCATCATCCTTGGCCCACACCACGAACACATCGGCGATGGGACTGTTGGTGATCCACATTTTACTGCCGGTCAGCCGGTAGCCACCGTCGACCTTCCTCGCGCGCGTAATCATCGAACCAGGATCGGAGCCATGGTTAGGCTCGGTCAGACCGAAGCAACCGATCCACTCGCCACTGGCCAACTTGGGGAGGTACTTCTGCTTTTGAGCTTCGGTGCCAAATTCGTTGATCGGCACCATCACCAGCGACGACTGCACACTCATCATCGAGCGGTAACCTGAGTCGATACGTTCCACTTCGCGAGCAATAAGGCCATAGCACACATAATTCAGGCCGCTGCCACCGTATTGCTCGGGAATGGTTGCACCCAACAGGCCGACTTCACCCATCTCGCGGAAGATCGCCGGATCGGTCTGCTCATGGCGGAAGGCCTCAAGCACACGCGGGGCCAGCTTGTCCTGGGCGAACTGATAAGCGCTGTCACGCACCATGCGCTCTTCTTCAGTGAGCTGCTGATCCAGCAGCAACGGGTCGATCCAGTTGAAGCTTGCTTTACCGGCCATGAGCGAATCCTCGAAATAGGGGTCAGTTTCTTGTGCCTTTGAGCCTAGGCCTGATCGGCCGCCGGAACAAACGAGGATTGCGCACCAATTAGTGATATTTTGTCACTCCGTAAATCGTCAAAACGCCTTATTGACAGCCTTACAAGTGAGGTTGACGTACATGCGCCGTAAGATCCCCAGTACCGCCGCCCTGATTTGCTTCGAGGCGGCAGCCCGTAACGAGAGCTTTACCAAGGCTGCCCAGGAACTCGCCCTGACCCAAGGTGCCGTCTGTCGGCAGATCGGTGGCCTGGAAGCCTTCCTTAATGTGGAACTGTTCCGTCGCTCGCGCCGCGGCGTAAGGCTGACCGAAGCCGGCCTGTCCTACAGTCGCCAGGTGGCGGCCCAACTGGACGCCGTGGAGCGCGATACCTTGTCGGTCATGCGCCAGCAAGGCGCCAATGTGATCGAGCTGGCGGTAGTGCCGACTTTTGGCACTCAATGGCTCCTACCACGGCTCAAGGACTTCCAACAGCGCCACCCGGAGGTCACAGTCAACCTCACCAACCGCACCCGACCATTCCTGTTTGCCGACACTACCTTCGATGCCGCCATCTATTTTGGTGATGCGGACTGGTCAGGCACCCAGTCACACCAACTGATGGGTGAAAACCCAGTACCCGTGTGCAGCCCGGCACTGCTGAACGGCCAAGGCATGCTCGAGGCACGCCACATCGCGCAGCTACCACTGCTGCAGCAGAGCACGCGCCCGTATGCCTGGCGGCAATGGTTCGGCAGTGTGGGCATGAATGTGGAGCGCGACATGACAGGCCCGCGCTATGAACTATTCTCGATGCTCGCCCAGGCGGCCATGCACGATATGGGCATTGCCCTGATACCACCGTTCCTGATCCAGCGGGAGTTGGAGGAGGGAAGGCTGGTGGTCGCTAACAGGCATGCCCTGAGTAGCGACAAGGCCTACTATCTGATGATTCCAGAGCGCAAGGTGGAGTCGGCGTCGCTACGCGCCTTTCGCGACTGGCTGGTAAGTCAGGCTCAGGCCTATATAAATAGCTCAGGGACAAACGCGACAAATTGACCCTGTAGTCAATTATTTTAAACACCTACAGATATATGTATATGTCGCATATTCGAAAACTGTAACGCAAGCACAAAAATACCCTTTAACCGTGCTCAGTACGCGGCTTTGCGGGTTATTTTGCGACATCCAACTAGTCGTAAGCGAATTGGCCGCTTTTTTTTGATTTTTTCTCCTAATCTGCCAATGGCGCATGTTTGACGGGCTGCAGCCCTATAGCTGCGACAAGCGGTCACAGGGTGACTTGTAGTTTTGACTTAGTTTCGCTCCAGAACCGGTTGAAGGCCTTCGGGTTCGTCTGCAAAATGCTTCGCCCCGCCCGGGATCCGGCGGGTTGGCGCTCCACAGCCGCCCCAGCGCACCATCCGAAGTGTGCTGGCTTCTACAAAGACAAAAGGTCACCGCAGGAGAAATAGTCGTGCACATTGGTGTTCCTCTCGAGACGCAGACCGGTGAGACAAGGGTCGCTGCGACCCCCGAAACCATCAAGAAACTGATTGGCCAGGGCCATCAGGTCACCGTTCAACGGGGGGCAGGGCTCAACGCCGCCATTCCGGACAGTGCCTATGAAGCCGTGGGTGCTTCCCTTGGGAGCGCCGCCGATGCCTACGGCGCCCAATTGGTACTCAAAGTGGTCGCCCCCAACGACCAGGAACTGGCCCTGATCAACAGCGGCAGCCTTCTGGTGGGCATGCTCAACCCCTTCAACGGTGAACTGATCGGCAAGATGGCCGAACGCGGCATTACCGCCTTCGCCCTGGAAGCCGCGCCGCGAACCTCGCGGGCGCAGAGCCTGGACGTGCTGTCGTCGCAGGCCAACATCGCCGGCTACAAGGCCGTATTGCTGGCAGCCCATCACTACCCACGCTTCATGCCAATGCTGATGACCGCTGCCGGTACCGTTAAGGCCGCACGCGTGCTGGTACTGGGCGCCGGCGTTGCCGGCTTGCAGGCCATCGCCACAGCCAAGCGCCTGGGTGCGGTGATCGAAGCATCCGACGTTCGCCCTGCGGTGAAAGAGCAGATCGAATCACTGGGTGCAAAATTCATCGACGTGCCATACGAGACCGATGAGGAGCGAGAATGCGCCGAAGGTGTTGGCGGCTATGCCCGACCAATGCCGGCCAGTTGGATGCAGCGCCAGGCGCAGGCCGTGCACGAGCGCGCCAAGCAGGCGGATATCGTCATCACCACCGCGCTGATCCCCGGGCGCAAGGCGCCGACCCTGCTAAGCGCCGAAACCGTGGCGCAGATGAAGCCTGGCTCGGTGGTCATCGACCTGGCTGCAGCCCAAGGCGGCAACTGCCCGCTGACCGTCGCAGACCAGGTGGTGCAGGAGAACGGCGTGACCATCGTCGGCCCGACCAACCTGCCGGCCCAGGTGAGTGCCGATGCCTCGGCACTGTATGCACGCAACCTGCTGGACTTCATGAAGCTGCTGTTCGACAAGGATGGCGCGCTGATCATCAACCTCGAAGACGACATCGTCGCGGCCTGCCTGATGTGCCGTGATGGTCAGATCGTCCGCAAGAACGGCTAAGGAGCACGACAATGGAAGACATGCTGATTTCCCACGGCATCTACAACCTGATCATTTTCGTGCTGGCCATCTATGTGGGCTACCACGTGGTGTGGAACGTCACCCCGGCGCTGCACACCCCACTGATGGCGGTCACCAATGCCATCTCGGCAATCGTCATCGTCGGCGCCATGCTGGCCGCGGCCCTGACCGTGACCCCGGCCGGCAAGCTGATGGGCACCCTGGCCGTGGCCCTTGCCGCAGTCAACGTGTTCGGTGGCTTCCTGGTCACCCGCCGCATGCTTGAAATGTTCAAGAAGAAAACCAAGAACGAGGCGAAGAAGTAAGCATGAGCATGAATCTGGTAACGCTCCTCTACCTCGTCGCCTCGGTGTGCTTCATCCAGGCGCTCAAGGGCCTGTCGCACCCGACTACCTCGCGGCGCGGCAATCTGTTCGGCATGATCGGCATGGGGCTCGCCATCCTCACGACGGTCGGCCTCATTTATAAGCTTGGGGCTGAACTTGCCACAGCCGGTATCGGCTATGTCATCGTCGGCCTGCTGGTCGGCGGCACCGCCGGTTCGATCATGGCCAAGCGCGTCGAAATGACCAAAATGCCCGAGCTGGTCGCTTTCATGCACAGCATGATCGGCCTGGCCGCGGTGTTCATTGCCATCGCCGCCGTGCTGGAGCCACAGTCGATGGGCATTGTGGCTGCCATCAGCGATCCGATCCCCACCGGCAACCGCCTGGAACTGTTCCTCGGTGCTGCCATCGGTGCCATTACCTTCTCCGGTTCGGTGATCGCCTTTGGCAAGTTGTCGGGCAAGTACAAGTTCCGCCTTTTCCAAGGCGCACCGGTACAGTTCGCTGGCCAGCACAAACTGAACCTGATCCTTGGCCTGACCACCATCGCCCTTGGCCTGCTTTTCACTTTCACTGGCCACTACAGTGCCTTCACCCTGATGCTGGTCCTGGCCTTCATCATGGGTGTGTTGATCATTATTCCGATCGGCGGCGCCGACATGCCAGTGGTGGTGTCGATGCTCAACAGCTACTCGGGGTGGGCAGCGGCCGGCATCGGCTTCTCGCTGAACAACTCGATGCTGATCATCGCGGGTTCCCTGGTAGGTTCGTCCGGTGCCATCCTCTCGTACATCATGTGCAAGGCGATGAACCGCTCGTTCTTCAACGTCATCCTTGGCGGCTTCGGTGGCGATACCGACACTGGCGCGGCGCAAGGTTCGCAAGAACAGCGGCCGGTGAAGTCCGGTTCGGCTGACGATGCCACCTTCCTGCTCAGCAACGCCGACAGCGTGATCATCGTTCCGGGCTACGGCCTGGCGGTGGCCCGCGCACAACACGCGCTGAAAGAGCTGACCGAGAAGCTGACCCACAACGGCGTGACCGTGAAGTATGCAATTCACCCGGTGGCGGGCCGTATGCCCGGGCACATGAACGTACTGCTGGCCGAGGCTGAAGTGCCGTACGATCAGGTATTCGAGATGGAAGACATCAACGCCGAGTTCGGCCAGGCCGACGTGGTGCTGGTGCTGGGCGCCAACGACGTGGTCAACCCGGCGGCGAAGAACGATCCCAAGTCGCCAATCGCCGGCATGCCGATCCTCGAAGCGTTCAAAGCCAAGACCATCATCGTCAACAAACGCTCGATGGCCAGCGGCTATGCCGGCCTGGACAACGAACTGTTCTATCTGGACAAGACCATGATGGTGTTCGGTGACGCCAAGAAGGTCATCGAGGACATGGTCAAGGCAGTGGAGTGACACCAGCCGCTGCAAACCAGCTGATATAAAGGAGGCCCCGGTCAGAATCTGCCGGGGCTTTTCTTTTATTGATCCGGATCAACGGCTCAAATACAAGGCTTCTCATACGACCATGGTCGTGGGACGGCAATGGGCGAAATCTCTAGACTGCGCTGCAGTAGTTTCAGTAGCCCGAGATAACAATCCATGTACCGTGATCGTATCCGCTTGTCCTCCCTGCACAGCAAGGTAATGAGTGCGGCTGATGCCGCTGGTCTGATCGAGGACGGCATGACTGTCGGCATGAGCGGCTTCACCCGCGCCGGCGAAGCCAAGGCCGTACCGCATGCACTGGCCGAACGTGCCAAGCAATCGCCACTGAAAATCAGCCTGATGACCGGCGCCAGCCTGGGCAATGACCTGGACAAACAACTGACCGAGGCCGGTGTGTTGGCCCGCCGCATGCCGTTCCAGGTCGACAGCACCCTGCGCAAAGCCATCAATGACGGCCAGGTGATGTTCATTGACCAGCACCTGTCGGAAACCGTCGAGCAACTGCGCAACCAGCAGCTGAAGCTGCCGGACATCGCGGTCATCGAAGCTGTGGCCATCACCGAGCAAGGCCACATCGTGCCAACCACCTCGGTGGGCAACTCGGCCAGCTTCGCGATCTTCGCCAAGCAGGTGATTGTGGAGATCAACCTCTCGCACAACACCAACCTCGAAGGCCTGCACGACATCTATATCCCAACCTACCGTCCGACTCGCACGCCAATCCCGCTGGTCAAGGTAGACGACCGTATCGGCAGCAACGCGATCCCGATCGACCCGGCCAAGATCGTCGGTATCGTCATCAGCGACCAGCCAGACTCGCCGTCCACTGTGCTGCCGCCAGATGATGAAACACAGTGCATCGCCGACCACCTGATCAACTTCCTCAAGAAGGAAGTGGATGCAGGCCGTATGACCAACAAGCTCGGCCCGCTGCAAGCTGGCATTGGCAGCATTGCCAATGCGGTGATGTGCGGCCTGATCGAGTCTCCGTTCGAAGACCTGACCATGTACTCCGAAGTGCTGCAGGACTCCACCTTCGACCTGATCGACGCCGGCAAGCTTAGCTTCGCATCGGGCAGCTCGATCACCCTGTCAACGCGCCGCAATGCCGATGTGTTCGGCAACCTGGAGCGTTACAAGGACAAGTTGGTGCTACGCCCGCAGGAAATTTCCAACCACCCGGAAGTGGTACGTCGCCTGGGCATCATCGGTATCAACACCGCACTGGAGTTCGATATCTACGGCAACGTCAACTCCACCCACGTCTGTGGCACAAGGATGATGAACGGCATTGGTGGCTCCGGCGACTTCGCCCGTAACGCCCACCTGGCGGTGTTCGTCACCAAGTCGATTGCCAAAGGCGGGGCGATTTCCAGCGTGGTGCCAATGGTCAGCCATGTCGACCACACCGAGCACGACGTGGACATCCTGGTCACCGAGCAGGGCCTGGCGGACCTGCGTGGCCTGGCGCCGCGCGAGCGGGCGCGAGCGATCATCGACAACTGCGTGCACCCAGACTATCGCGCTGCGCTGAACGACTACTTCGACCGCGCCTGCCAGCGTGGCGGCCATACCCCGCACATCCTGCGTGAAGCCCTGAGCTGGCACGAAAACCTGGAAGAAACCGGGCGCATGCTGGCTAGCTAATCCAGATGTGGTACGGAACGGCGGCCCTGCCTCCGCTGTTCCGGCCTCTTCGGGGGCTTGCCCGCTCCCACACGTGATGTGCAACCCTCAAGGGCAGCACTTTCCCTGTGGGAGCGGGCAAGCTCGCGAATGGGCCATAACAGTCAACCCCTTCTATCAATGCACCTTTCCGCTATCAGCCGCACAATCTGTACTACTGTACTGGTGTTTTCAGACCTACCCGACTGATAAATCCCCTTTCTCGAATCAAAGCGCACCAAAGAAGTGCAGACCAGTACAGTTTCGCCTATTTCGAGTGCAACAGTAGGGTTACACAGTTAACTGAGCCATCGTCTTTCAACTGAACTGTATCTACTGTTATGGACGACAGAGGAGGATCATTGGCATCAGTTAAATCACTACCTAATGCCGCCATAAGCGGAAGGATGAAGCATCATGGAACGTACCCTCAGTTCCGGTCTGGTTTTTGAAAGCAACGCCCAGCAATCCAACACCTCGCTGCCGCTGCGCGCATTGTCGACCCTGCTGCTGTGGCAGCGCCGTATGACCAGCCGTCGTCAACTGGCTCGCCTGGACTCCCGCCTGCTGGCAGACGCCGGTATCAGCGAGTCGCAGCGCTACGAAGAGCTGAGCAAGCCTTTCTGGCGCTAAGCTCCCGGCTTGCCGGCTTCGGCCGGCACCGTGAATTCCCCAAACCCGTTGCAGGTAACTGCAGCGGGTTTTTTATTGCCCGAGAGATACGCTGTAGAGCACTTCAGATCACGACCAGTACAGTTTTGCAAATACAAAAAAATGCCTTAACAGTTGCCTGGCGTAGCACTCGTTATCATCCCTACGCAGCACTGCGTGATACGCTTGGCATAACCGTCTGCTGGAACCCGTTGTTGAAACGTACCGTGACGATCCCTGCAAACGTCCGATAAAGCAGAACCAACCTGACCCTACCCCAGGAGTCCACGATCATGTCCCGTAAACACCTGCTTGGCACCGCCCTGCTGCTTGGCCTGGCTGGCACTGCCAATGCCACCAGTTTCGTTGTCACCACCGACGCGGTAGTGGGCGCCGTTGCTGCCTCCACCGACGCCACATCCGACGTGAGTTCTTCGTTCCGCGACGACAAGATCGTCCAGGCAGCCCGCGATGACGCAGCCAGCTTCGTCGGTACCCAGGGCGCTATCCGCGGCGCCCGACTGGAAAGCGCCTTTGTACACATCCGTTCGAACATGCCTGCCCTGCAAGCCAGCGATGCACAGCTGGCCCAGGCCATCCTGGCACTCTGATACACCCCATGCGAGACAGGTGCGTTGGCTTCGGCCCTCGCACCTGAGGTAGGCTTCGCCGTTCATTTTTCCAGCCTTCAAGAAAGCTCATGCGTTATCTGTTGCCGTTGCTGTTCGCCGCCGCAGGCATGGCCAGCGCCCATGCCATGGATACGACCACACAAAGCCTGGTCATCACCGGCTATGTCACCAGCCAGGTCACAGCCGCACCATTCGACCGCAAACTGGTCAGACAGGCCCGCGACGATGCCGCCGCATTCGTTGCCAGCGACGGCCTGATCCGTGGTGCACGCCTGGAAGCCGCCCTTGAATCATTACGCCACAATTGCGCACGGCATGCCGTCGGCGATCTGGAACTGGCGCAGGCAATTCTCGTCCAATAACTACATCTGACTCCCTGTATTTTTCGGAGATGCTCCATGCGTAAACCGCTGATTGCCGCTTCCCTCGGCATGCTGCTGCTGGCCGACCTGGCCCAGGCACAGACCCTGGTGGCCACCAGCAACATCATCGTGCGTGCCTTTGGCCGTTCGATCGACTTCACCTCAGACACCACCACCTCGATCCGCGACTCCAAAGTGGTGCGTGAAGCCCACGACGACGCTGCAAGCTTTGTCGCCAGCAACGGTGACATCCGCGGCGTCCAACTCGAGGCAGCCTTCAATACCCTGCGCGAGCGCGTACCGGAAGCGCGAGGCGCCAGCGATCAGGTGCTGGCTGAAGCCATACTCGCACTGTGACGCGCGTGCGCGCCTGGCTGCTCGGCTGCGCCCTGACGCTGCTCGGCACGCCCGCCTTGGCCGACCTGCAGCTTGAGCTGCAGTCGTCCGGCCTGGACCCGCAACAAGCACAAGCTTCCCAAGCCTTGCTCAACGAGGCCATGGGTAAGCTGCCACCGCGCTTCAAGCAGCAGCTGGACCGACGCGTGCGGGTCAGCTGGAGCGACAACATGCCTGCCGACGCCTATGGGCAGGCTTCCCTGATATCCACCCTCGAGCTCAACCGCCGCTTGCTGCCCAGCCTCACCGATGGCAGCGCCGCCACTGAGCGCACCGACCGCCCACATGGCACGGTGCGTGATGAGCTGCTGGCCACCGTGCTACACGAGCTCACCCATCTCTACGACCGTGCCCGCCTGTGGCCCAGCGCCGAAAATTCGCTGATTGCACGCTGCAAGCGCCAGCAAGGCACGCTGGGCAAGGTCGGCCTGCCGGAAGAATGCCGCGGGCAGGCCGAGCGCCGCTTCACCCTGAGCGACGACCCACGCCTGCTCGACCTAGCCGGGTGGCAGCAGTACGTGGGCCGACGCGGCGAGCGCGAACAGCACAATGGCCAATTCGTGCGCAGCCCCGACAGCTATGAGTTGAGCAGCCCCAAGGAATACATCGCGGTCAACATGGAGTATTTCCTCCTTGACCCGAGCTACAGCTGCCGTCGCCCGGCGCTGTATCAGTACCTCCGCGAACACTTCGGCTGGGCACCCCAACAGGACACCTGTGCCAAGGGCCTGCCATTCATCAATGCCGGCAGCGACTTCGCCCGCCAACCGCTGGGTGAAATCGACCCAGAGCGGGTCTACGAAGTGGACTATCTGTTGGCTGAAGCCAATCAGAACCTGGTCAGCCGCTGGGGGCACAGCATGCTGCGCCTGGTGATCTGCAAGCCGGGCCGACCACGCGGTCCAGACTGCCGCCTGGACCTTGATCAAAGCCTGGTGCTTTCGTACCGCGCCTTCGTCAACGACGTGCAACTCTCCAGCTGGGACGGCCTGGTCGGCAACTACCCGTCGCGGCTATTCGTGCTTCCGCTGGGCCAGGTGATCGACGAATACACCAAGACCGAGCTGCGCAGCCTGGCCTCGGTGCCCTTGAAGCTCAACCGCGACGAAATCGAGAACCTGGTGCGCCAGGCCGCCGAGATGCACTGGAGCTATGACGGCAACTACTGGTTCCTGTCCAACAACTGTGCAGTGGAGTCGTTGAAGCTGCTGCGCAGCGGCACCGCCAATCCACGCCTCAACGACCTGGACAGCATCATGCCCAACGGTTTGCTGGCCGTCCTCAAGGGCAGGGGGCTGGCAGACACCAGCGTGCTTGATAACCCGCGCGAAGCGTTACGCCTGGGCTACCGCTTCGATTCTTACCGCGACCGGTACCAGGCCATGTTCGAGGTGCTGAGAAAGCAATTGCCAATCAAGCAAGCTCTGGTTGAAGACTGGCTGGCCCTCAATGCCGAGCAGCGTCGTAGCTGGTTCGCCAAGGCTGACCTGCGCACCAGCGCGGCACTGCTTCTGCTTGAGCAGGCCAGCCTGCGCCGGCAGCTTCTGCTGGCCCAGGACGAGGTCAAGCAGCGTTACCTGAATGCCGCAGCCTTGAAGGATGGCAGCATCAACAAAGCCGATGCCACGCTCAAGCAAATGCTTGCCAACAGCGGTTTTCTCAGCCGCCCGGCAGAGTTGCTCGATTCCAAAGGCTACGGGCTGCCGCAGCCAGAAGAGCGCAAGCGCCTGGAACAGGTGAGCAGAGAGCGCCAGGCACAGCTGTTGCGCTTGAGCACCAGCCTGGACAAAGAGGTGAGGGCGCTGCTGGAGCCGTCGCGAGCCAAGGAAATTGCAGCGGTCGAGACCAACGTGAAGCAGATCGGCGAGCACTTGCGGGCGTTGCACAAGGCTGCTGGTGGCCTGCAGTTGTGATGGATGACGGGCTGGCCCTTTCGCGGGCAAGCCCACCCCTACAGGCGCTCCTCATCTTCCGAGGGCAAATCCTCATCCAGATGCAACCAGGGCAACCGGCTGCCCACCCAGATATGCCGGTTGGCTCGTACCCGCTCAGGGTGATCCAGCGTGGCCACCGTCACATCGATCGTCTGCGGGCTATGCGTGGTCACCAGCGCCACATGCGCCCCACACTGCCCACAGAAGTAGCGGCTGCAACTGGCAGGCGCCACATAGCAGTTCGGCTCGCCCGTCAACCACTGGAACCCAGAACGGGGCAGGGTAAGCCAGGTGACCACCAGTCCACCGCTGACCCGCCTGCAGATCGAACAATGACAGTGGGCAATGTCCGTCAGGTTGCCCTCCAGTCGATAACGCAGGGCTCCACAATGGCAGCCACCTTCGGTTACATCCTGCATCACCTACCTCTCGTCACCTTTGCTTCAGCGAAAGCTGGCTGAAAGCTTGCCCTTTTAGGATAGCGCCCACTACCGGCACAAGACCGGTCAGCCAGGGCACCCGGTCAATACCGCGCCCGGCCCAATCAACAACAACAATGGTGATTCTGATGTATTCCTGTGCCCGCCTTTTCGTAGTCCCCCTCCGCATGCTCCCCGCACAGCGCCCTACGCGCTGATACGCCCGAATCGACTGTTCTTTCGCCGCGCCACGCCTGGAGTATTGCCATGCTGACCTTCCTCGGCTTTGCCATGGTCATCACGTTCATGTACCTGATCATGACCAAGCGCCTTTCGGCCTTGATCGCGCTGATTCTGGTACCGATCCTGTTCGCCCTGTTCGGTGGTTTTTCCGCCAAGATCGGCCCCATGATGCTAGAGGGCATCAGCAAGCTCGCACCTACCGGCGTGATGCTGATGTTCGCCATCCTCTATTTCGCCCTGATGATCGATTCCGGCCTGTTCGACCCGGCCGTTCGCAAGATCCTCAAGCTGGTCAAGGGCGATCCGCTGAAAGTCTCGGTCGGCACTGCTGTACTGGCCCTGGTGGTCTCACTCGACGGTGACGGTGCCACCACCTACATGATCTGCTGCGCCGCCATGCTGCCGATGTACAGCCGCCTGGGCATGAGCCCGCGGATCATGGCCGGCCTGATCATCCTCGCCGGCGGCGTGATGAACATGACCCCCTGGGGTGGGCCGACCGCGCGTGCTGCCAGCGCCCTGCACGTAGACCCGTCAGACATCTTCGTGCCGATGATCCCGGCCATGCTGTTCGGTGTGCTGGCGATCCTGGCCATTGCCTACATGTATGGCAAGCGTGAACGCGCCCGCCTGGGCGAACTGCATCTGCCTACCGACGACATCGACCACAGCGAAATCACCGTCTCGCAGTACCCGGACGCACGCCGGCCCAAGCTGCTGTACTTCAACGGTGCCCTGACCGCCGCCCTGATGGTCGCGCTGATCGCCGGCCTGCTGCCGCTGCCAGTGCTGTTCATGATTGCCTTCAGTATCGCCATGATCGTCAACTACCCGTGCCTGCAACAGCAGAAGGACCGCATCGCCGCCCACGCCGGCAGCGTACTGGCCGTGACCGGGCTGATCTTCGCCGCCGGCATCTTCACCGGCATCCTGTCCGGCACCGGCATGGTCGACGCCATGTCCAAGAGCCTGCTGGCGGTCATCCCCGAGGCACTGGGCCCATACTTGGCCGTAATCACCGCGATCGTGAGCATGCCGTTCACCTTCTTCATGTCCAACGACGCGTTCTACTACGGCGTGCTGCCGGTGCTGGCCGAGGCCGCTAGCCACTATGGCATCACCCCGGTGGAAATGGCCCGTGCGTCGATCGTCGGGCAGCCGGTACACCTGCTCAGCCCGCTGGTACCCTCCACCTACCTGCTGGTGGCCCTGGCCGGTATCGAGTTCGGCGATCATCAGCGCTTCACGCTCAAGTGGGCAGTGCTGGTATGCCTGTGCATAATGCTCGGCGCACTGCTGATGGGGATTTTCCCGCTGTTCAGTAGTCTTTAATACATCCGTATAACGTACGCGACGCGCCCTGACCGGGGCGCGTTGCCATTACCGCTCGAAGGAAAATACATGGAATGGCTGACCAGCCCGGAAATCTGGGTTGCCTTTTTCACCCTTACCGCGCTTGAGATCGTCCTCGGTATCGACAACATCATCATGATCTCGATTCTGGTCAGCCGCATGCCCAAGCACATGCAGCCACGTACCCGGATCTTCGGCCTGGCCCTGGCCATGGTCACCCGTATCATGCTGCTGCTGTCGATTACCTGGGTGATGCGCCTTACCGCCGACCTGTTCGTGGTCTTTGGCCAAGGCATCTCCGGGCGTGACCTGATCCTGTTCTTCGGTGGCCTGTTCCTGCTGTGGAAGAGCTCGCAAGAGATCTACCACGGCCTGGAAGGCGAGGACGAGAACGCAGAGGAGCCCAAAGGCGCAGGTGGCAAGTTCTTCTACACCATCATCCAGATCGCCATCATCGACATCGTGTTCTCGCTGGACTCGGTGATCACCGCTGTGGGCATGGTTTCCCACGTACCGGTGATGATCGCCGCCATCGTCGTGGCCGTGCTGGTGATGATGCTGTGCGCCGGCGCCATCAGCAATTTCATCGACAAGCACCCGTCGCTGAAGATGCTCGCGCTGTCGTTCCTGATCGTGGTCGGTACTGTACTGATCGCTGAAGCGTTCGAAGTGCATGTGCCGAAGGGCTATGTCTACTTCGCCATGGCCTTCTCGCTGGCGGTGGAAGCCATCAACATCCGCATGCGTACCGCCATGGCCCGCAAGGATGGCAAGGAACATGAACCGGTGAAACTGCGCAAGGACATTCCGGGTCAATAAGACCAAGGAAGTGCAGCACAACAAGGGCCCTTCGCAGGGCCCTTTTTAATGCCTTTTTCTGTGCGTTTTTTCCTGCGCGTTGTCACTGTGGTGGCTTGCCCGCGAAGCAGCCCCGACAGGCAGTCATTCGTTTCAAGATCTGTTTCAAATAAATGTCTGCCATGCGAAGCTGGCGACAGCTTGGCAAAACAGCTAAAGCTTTGAGTGAGCACCGAAAATTCTTCAAACGCTCACGTTTCTTTTCTTGGCCCGATGGGCCTATGCAACAGGGGGCCTTCGCCATGCTGACCCTGCTCAACCTGCTCTCGGCCGTGACGCTTCTGGTCTGGGGTACCCACATTGTGCGTACCGGCATCCTCCGGGTATTCGGTTCGAACCTGCGACGCATCATCAGCCAGAACATGGACAAGCGCCCGCTGGCATTCATCGCCGGTATTCTGGTCACGGCCATGGTTCAAAGCAGTAACGCCACGGCCATGCTGGTCACCTCTTTCGTCGGCCAAGGCCTGATGGCCATGACCCCGGCCTTGGCGATCATGCTGGGTGCCGACGTGGGTACCGCACTGATGGCCCGGGTACTGACCTTCGATCTGTCCTGGCTGTCGCCGCTGCTGATCTTCCTTGGCGTGATCTTCTTCCTTTCGCGCAAGCAGACACGGGCCGGCCAACTGGGTCGGGTGGGCATCGGGCTTGGCCTGATCATCCTGGCACTTGAACTTATCGTGCAGGCAGCTGCGCCGATCACCCATGCCCAGGGCGTGAAAGTGCTGTTTGCCTCACTGACCGGCGACATCATGCTCGACGCTCTGGTCGGGGCAATGTTCGCCATGATTTCCTATTCCAGCCTGGCCGCCGTTCTGCTCACAGCAACACTGGCCGGCGCCGAACTGATCAGCTTGCCGGTAGCCATCGGGCTGGTGGTCGGCGCCAACATCGGCAGCGGGCTGCTGGCCTTCATCAGTACCAGCATGCAAAACGCCGCCGGGCGGCGGGTGGCCTTGGGCAGCCTGCTGTACAAGCTGATCGGCCTGGTGCTGATCATCCCTGTGCTGCACCCGCTGGTGGCATGGATGGACTCGCTGAGTTTCAGCCCGCAGGAGCTGGTCATCGGCTTTCACCTGCTCTACAACACGCTGCGCTGTCTGATCATGCTGCCCACGGTCAAGCCGATGGGTCGGCTGTGCAACGTCCTGCTGCCTGAACGGGAAACCGGCAATGGTCAGGTCCGCCCCCGCCACCTTGATGCCTCGGCCCTGGAAACGCCCAGCCTGGCGCTAGCCAACGCCGCCCGCGAAACGCTGCGCCTGGGGGACATCGTCGACAGCCTGCTCGAAGCCATGCTTGGAGCCCTGCGTGGCACCCAGACCGCCTTGCCGCAGCAAGTTCGCGCCTTGGGCGAAGACGCCGAAGCCCTGTACAGCGCAATCAAGCTGTACTTGGCGCAGATGTCACGGGAAGACCTCAGCGAACAGGACAACCGCCGCTGGGCCGAAATCATCGAGCTGGCAATTAACCTCAAACTCGCCTGTGACCTGATCGAACGCATGCTGCGCAAGGTCCAGCAGCAGAAAACCAGCCAGCGTCGGGAATTTTCCCAGGTAGGCCTGGAAGAGCTGACCGGCCTGCAGGAGCAATTGCTGGCCAATCTGCGCCTGGGCCTGTCGGTGTTCCTCAGTGCCGACCCGGAAAGCGCCCGTTTGCTGCTGCGGGAAAAACGCCGGTTCCGTGCCCAGGAACGGCGCCTCGCACACGCCCATGTCAGCCGCCTGCAGCGCAAGGTCGTGCAGAGTATCGAGACCAGTTCGCTACACTTGGAGCTGATCGCCGACATGAAGCGGTTGAACTCTTTGTTCTGTAGCAGTGCCTATGTGGTACTGGGCGGCTCGGACACCGGAGGGCTGATGCTCGACAGTGTGCCCGATGAAGCCCGCCAGCCGTGATTTCTCCTAGCTGAGGACCCTCGCTCGCCCATGCGTTGCCTGATGTTCGTTTGCCTGCTGATCTGCAGCCTGCCCTCGTTCGCCCTCGACCGCTCGCGGGTTGAAGGCTACCTGTTGCCTAATGGTCTGCAGGTCATCCTGAAAAACGGCTACGAACGGGACCATGTGGCGATTCGTCTAGTGGTCGGCGTGGGCCTGGATGATTTCGACTGCGAGCAGAAAGAGCTGCCACACCTGCTTGAGCACCTGCTTTTCAGTGGCATCGACGAAACAGGCGAAGGCGGGCTGGAAGAGCGCCTGCAAGCGCTCGGCGGCGAGTGGAACGCCTATACCAGCAGTGCCGACACCACCTTTGTCATCGAGGCCCCGGCGCGCAACCAGCGCAAGGTCCTCGACCTGCTGTTGGCAGTCATCCGCGATACCACCATCGACGCCAAGGCCTTGACCACCGCCAAGCGCATCATAGAGCGCGAGGATGGCGGCCACTATGGCCACCTGCAGCGCTGGCTCGACCGCCAGGATATCGGCCATCCGGCCAACGACCAGCTGGCCACCGAGCTGGGTCTGAAATGCCCGGAGCGCTCCAACCTCGACGACATGACCTTGGAGCAAGTTCAGGCGTTGCGTGACCGCTGGTACGCGGCCAACAACATGACCCTGATCATGGTCGGTGGCCTCGATCGCCTGCTTCCGGCCTATCTGGAGCGGTCGTTCGGCGAACTGCCCGCCACTGAACCCGAAGAGCGCCGCAACCTTGAAAGCATCAGCCAACAGGCCGAACAGCGTCGCAACCTGACCCGCGGCTGGCTGGGTGATAGTGTCAAATTGCACTGGCTGTTCATCGAGCCGGTGCTGGACAACGACCATCAAGCCACCCTCGACCTGCTTTCGCGCTACCTGGACTGGGCGCTGTACGACCAGCTGCGTCTGCGCAACGGCCTGTCCTACGGCCCCTCCGTGGAACGTGAGAGCTTTGGCGACACCGGCCTGCTCAGCCTCAATGCGGACCTTGAGCGCGATGACATCGACAAGGCTGTCAAGGTGATGCAGGCCCTGTTCGACCACCTGCGCAAGGAAGGCCTGGACCCGGACACCTTCGCCCGCATCAAGGAAGCCAGCATCGCCAAGGAAAGCTGGAGCACACAAGGCAACAGCGCCTTGGCAGACTACTACTGGGGGGCGCTGAACGACTATACCGACGGGCGCTTTGCCAGCCCGGTGCGCAAGCTGCGCCAGGTCAGCCTGGAACAGGCCAACGAGGCACTGAAGGATCTGCTCAAGGAAGATGGCTATGTGCGCATCGAAAAGCCGTTGCTAGGCTATGACGAGCTTTACGGGCTGATGGCCTTGCTTGTGGGGCTGTGCCTGGCGGCAGGGCTGTTGCGCTGGCGGCGGCATGGGCCTGAACGGCCCAGTGGTGCTACACGGCAGCGGTAAATCGGCGGTATCCTTTTGCCAGTACCGACCCTTTCGCAGGCTTGCCCGCGAAGAGGCTGGCACAGCCACCTCACTTTTCTGTTGTAGCCCCCAATGCCCCAAATCCCCCATATCGTCCAGCGCGTCATCGAACTCCTCAAGCGCTACCCCGGCATCATTGCGCTCGGCGGTTTCCTCTCCGGTATCGGCAGCTTCATCCTGGTCGACCGCCAGGCTGGCCTGGCCAGCTGGGTCGCCGTGCTCATGCTGGTCAGCTGGGTCTGGCTGATGCTGGAGAACACCCTCACCGGGCTGTTCGCGCGCACGTTCAACCGCGAGATCCCTCAGCCGCTGCTGCGCTATGCAACGCAGATGATCCACCAGGAAACGCTGTTCTTCGTGCTGCCGTTCTTTTTCATCACCACCACCTGGAACAGCGGTCAGCTGGTGTTCACCGGCTTGCTCGGCGCCGCCGGCCTGGTTTCGATCACTGACCCGCTGTACTACAAGTGGCTGGCACCACGGCGCTGGCTGTTCCTGGCGCTGCATACCCTGACGTTGTTTGCCGCTCTGCTGACCGCGCTACCGATCATCCTGCACCTGACCACCGCACAAAGCTTCAAGCTGGCCCTGATCGCAGCCATGGCCCTGTCCTTCCCCAGCCTGGCCAGCAGCTTCCCGATCAACAACTGGCGCCGCGCCGTGGCACTGGTTCTGGTTACCCTGTCGGTCGGTGCCGGTGGCTGGCTGCTGCGCTCCTGGGTACCGCCGGCAACCCTGTGGATGACCGAGGTGGCGGTGAGTACCGAAGTCATGAACCGCCAACCAGGCGACTCGCTGGACGAAATTGCCGCCAGCCGCATTCGCAGCAGTGGCCTGTATGCCTACACCGCCATCAACGCGCCACGCGGCCTGAACGAGCGGATCTACCACGTGTGGCAGAAGGACGGCCAAGAGGTCGACCGCATTGCCCTGGACATCCACGGCGGGCGCAAGGAAGGCTATCGGGCCTGGACCCACAAGCAGAACTTCCCACCCAATCCGGTAGGCAAGTGGCAGGTGAGGGTGCTGACCGAGGATGGGCAAGTGATTGGCGTGCTGCGCTTCAAGGTGGTCAATGATGCACCCGCGGGTAGTTGACCCCCTGCCTTGCGCATGAACAGCCTTGTGCTGCGAAAGGGCCGGTACAGCACACCACTTCCGTGGGCGCTTACGAGCTCTTCGCAGCACAAGCCTGCGCCAAGGCACTGCTGCCAAGCGCACACACAGCACATAATCACCAAACAGCCCATGCCCCCTGCGCTATGATCAGCCCCTAAGCCTTAGCGCCGAGTCAATTGCATGGAGCCTATGACCACCCCCAGCGCCACCCTGGACACCAGCTGCCAACCCGCCTGCCTGCGTATTACCGGTGACTGGACCCTGGCACACTACGCCAACCTCAAGCGCGAGAGCGAGCGCCTGCGCACGCAGTGCGCTGCCAACACCGTCGCCGACCTCAGCCAGCTGGGCCGCCTGGACACCGCCGGCGCTTCGCTACTGGCCGAACTGCTAGGCTCCGAGCGCCTGTCGCGCTGTACCCACGCGCTGCCTGAAGCCAGCCAGGCGCTGCTGAAGAATGTCTACTGTTCGGTCCAGGATTACTGCATCCCGGTCAAGGAGCCCGAGCGCAATGTGCTGTTGTTGCTGCTGGAGCGCATCGGCTGCGCCGTCGGCACGCTGTGGCAGGACAGCATGCAACTGCTTGGTTTCGTTGGTGTGATTCTAGAAACCCTACTGCGCCGCGCCTTCCAGCCACATCGCTGGCGCTTCACTCCTGTGGTGGCACACATTGAACAGACCGGGCTGGATGCCGCACCCATCGTTGCGTTGCTGACCTTTCTGGTGGGCGCTGTAGTCGCTTTTCTCGGCGCCACGGTGCTGGCCGACTTCGGCGCGACCATTTTCACCGTCGACCTGGTTGCGTTCTCATTCCTGCGCGAATTCGCCGTGCTGCTGACCGCCATTCTCATGGCCGGCCGCACTGCCAGCGCGTTCACCGCGCAGATCGGCTCGATGAAGGCCAACGAAGAAATTGACGCCATCCGCACGCTGGGCCTCAACCCCATGGAACTGCTGGTGGTGCCGCGGGTACTGGCCCTGCTGATTTCGCTACCGTTGCTCACCTTTGTCGCGATGATCTGCGGCATCGTTGGCGGTGCGGTGGTATGCGCCCTGACGCTGGATATTTCGCCGGCCATGTTCCTGTCGCTGCTGCAAAGCGACATTGGCGTGCAGCACTTCCTGGTAGGCCTGGCCAAGGCACCGTTCTTCGCCTTCCTGATCGCCGCCATCGGCTGCCTGGAAGGCTTCAAGGTCAGCGGCAGCGCCGAGTCGGTGGGGGCACACACCACCTCGGCAGTGGTGCAGTCGATTTTTGTGGTCATCGTGCTGGATGCGGTGGCAGCGCTGTTCTTCATGGAGATGGGCTGGTGAGTGGCCAGGATTGCGTAATCGAAGCCCGCGGCATCTGCAACCGCTTCGGCCGCCAGGTGGTACATGAAAACCTAGACCTTGACCTGTACCGCGGCGAAATCCTCGCCGTGGTAGGCGGCTCAGGCAGCGGCAAGTCGGTGCTTCTGCGCAGCATCATTGGCCTGCGCCGGCCCAATGAAGGGCAGATCAAGGTGCTCGGCCAGGACCTGACCGGCCTGCGCGAAGAACAGCGTTCACTGGTCGAGCGGCGCTTTGGCGTGCTGTTCCAGAAGGGTGCGCTGTTCTCTTCGCTGACGGTGACCGAAAACGTGGCCTTGCCGCTGATCGAGCACGCCGGGCTGTCCCGTAGCGATGCCGAGCACCTGGCCGGGGTGAAACTGGCCCTTGCCGGGTTGCCGATCTCGGCTGCCGACAAGTACCCGGCCTCGTTGTCGGGGGGCATGATCAAGCGCGCAGCACTGGCCCGCGCCCTGGCCCTGGACCCGGACATCCTGTTCCTCGACGAACCCACGGCTGGCCTGGACCCGATCGGTGCCGCGGCATTTGACCAGTTGATCCTTACCCTGCGCGATGCTCTGGGGCTGTCGGTGTTCCTGATCACCCACGACCTCGACACCCTGTACACCATCACCGACCGCATCGCGGTGCTGTCGCAAAAGAAAGTCCTGGTGGCCGGCCCGCTGGCCGAGGTCGAGAAGACCAACGACACCTGGATCCAAGAATACTTTCACGGCCCACGCGGGCGCGCCGCCGAACAGGCTGCCACCCGTGCCGGGCAGGAGCGCTGAGCAATGGAAACCCGAGCCCATCACGTCCTCATCGGCCTGGTCACCGTTCTGGTGGTGGCCGGGGCCATGCTGTTCGGCCTGTGGCTGGCCAAGTCCAGTGTCGACAACGCCTTCAAGGATTACGAAGTAGTGTTCAACGAAGCCGTGTCTGGCCTTTCCCGAGGCAGCACGGTGCAGTACAACGGCATCAAGGTGGGCGACGTCTCGACCCTGCGTCTGGACCCGAAAGACCCGCGCCGGGTATTGGCACGGGTGCGCCTGAGCGCCGATACCCCGGTGAAGGAAGACACCCAGGCCAAGCTGACCCTGGCCGGCGTCACCGGCAACTCATTCATCCAGCTCAGTGGCGGCACCCCGCAAAGCCCCGAGCTTAAAGGCAAGGATGGCAAGCTGCCGGTGATCATCGCTTCGCCATCGCCAATCTCGCGCCTGCTCAACGACAGCAGCGACCTGGTGACCAACATCAACATGCTGCTCCATAACGCCAACCAGATGTTCTCTGAGGACAACATAGGCCACCTCAGCAACACGCTGGCCAACCTCGACAAGACCACCGGCGCCTTTGCCGGCCAGCACGGCAGCATCGCCGAGGCCATCGAACAGCTGGTAAAGGTGGGTAATCAGGCCAGCGCCACCCTGGCCGAAACCCAGGCGCTGATGCGCAATGCCAACGGCCTGCTGGGTAGCGAAGGCAAACAGGCGATCGGTAGCGCCGAACAGGCCATGCAGTCACTGGCCCAAAGCACGGCAACCATCAATAACCTGCTCCAGAACAACAGCGAGGCTATCGGTGACGGCGCCCAGAGCCTGAACCAGCTCGCCCCGGCCATTCGTGAACTGCGCGAAACCCTTAACGCGCTCAAAGGCATTTCCCGGCAACTGGAGGCCGACCCGAGCGGCTACCTGCTTGGCCGCGACAACAACAAGGAGTTCCAGCCATGAATCTGTCGCTGCGCCTGCTGACCCTGGCGGCCTCGCTGAGCCTGGTCAGTGCCTGCTCGATCCTGCCGAAGAGCGAACCTGTGGACCTTTATCGCCTGCCGGTGAACCAGCCCAGCCGCACAGCCCCGCCGCTGGAGTGGTCATTGCGCCTGAACAAGCCGCTGGCCAGTGAAGTGTTGGCCGGGCCGCGCATTGCCGTCATTCCACAAGGCGATGTGATAAGCAGTTACAAGGGCGCACGCTGGAGCGATGCGGCTCCGGTGCTGCTGCGCAACCGCCTGCTTGATGGATTCCAGCGTGACGGCCAGGTGCAGCGCCTGAGCGCTGACGACAGCAACCTGCAAGCCGACTACGAGCTGGCTGGCGAGCTGCAGGCGTTTCAGAGTGAGTACCGCCCGGGCGGGGCGGTGGAGGTGGTGATCCGCTACGATGCGCGTCTGGTCAATGCGCGCGACCAGCGCATCCAGGCCAGCAAGCGCTTCGAGATTCGCCAGCCGCTTGCCGACAAGCAAGTGTCAGCGGTAGTCGCCGGCTTTGGTCAGGCCAGCGACCAGCTGGTGGGGCAGGTGGTGAGCTGGACCATTGCCCAGGCCAACCAGGCACAGCTGAAGGTTCAGGTGAAGAACCAGTAGCAGACGAAGATCGCCGCGACCACCCCTGAAAACTCGGCCAGCAGTGCGCAACCGACCGCATGGCGCACGCGCTGGATGCCCACGGCACCAAAGTACACGGCCAGTACGTAGAAGGTGGTTTCGGTGCTGCCCTGAATCGTCGCCGCCACCAAGGCAGGGAAACTGTCCACGCCTTGGGTCTGCATGGTCTCGATCAGCATTGCCCGCGCTGCGCTGCCAGAGAACGGCTTGACCAGCGCGGTGGGCAAGCCCTCGACAAAGCGCGTGTCCAGGCCCATCCAGTTCACCGCATGGCGAATACCGTCCAGGGCCAGCTCCAGGGCACCAGAGGCGCGCAGCACACCCACCGCCACCAGCATCGCGACCAGGTAGGGCAGCAGGCTCTTGGCCACATCGAAGCCTTCCGTGGCGCCTTCGACAAAGGCTTCATACACCTTCACCCGTTTCAGGGCGCCCACCACCAGGAACAGCATGATCACGCCAAACAGCGTGAGGTTGCCCATGAGCGACGACAGGCTGGCCAGCGCGGCGGCCGACAGGGTGCCAAGAAAAGCCATGAAGCCTCCCAGCAGCAAAGCGCCGGGGATGAAGTAGGCAAGCACCACCGGATCCCACAGACGCAAACGCTGCATCACTGCCACCGACAGCAGACCTACCAGGGTCGAGACGCTGGTCGCTAGCAGGATTGGCAGAAACACCATGGTCGGGTCTGGTGCGCCTTGCTGCGCCCGGTACATGAAGACGGTTACCGGCAGCAGGGTCAGCGACGAGGCGTTGAGCACCAGGAACAGAATCTGCGCGTTGCTCGCGGTTGTGCTGCCAGGGTTCAGCTCCTGCAGCGCGCGCATGGCCTTCAGGCCAATCGGCGTAGCGGCGTTGTCAAGTCCCAGGCCGTTGGCGGCGAAGTTCATGGTAATCAGGCCCAGGGCCGGGTGGCCGGGCGGCACCTCCGGCATCAGGCGGGCGAACAGCGGGCCTAGCACCTTGGCCAGCCACTCGACGATACCGGCCTTCTCGGCGATCTTCAGAAAGCCCAGCCACAGGGTCAGTGTGCCGAACAGCAGCACCATCACCTCGACCGACAGCTTGGCCATGGCGAAGATGCTTTCGACCATTGCCGCGAAGATGCCTGCGTTGCCACCCACCAGCCATTGGGCCATGGCGGACACCGCCGCCACCAGGAAAAAGCCGAGCCAAAGGCCGTTGAGCATCCGTATGTTCCCCCTGAAAAGTGCCCGAATAATAGCGTATCGCAGCCTGTGACTGGCGATCGCGAGCCTTTGTAGGCGCGGCTCAAGATCTCGCAGATAACAAAAAGCCCCGACAAGTCGGGGCTCTTGGTCAAACAGCCATCAGGCTCAGCGCTTGGCGGTTTCGCCAACCACTGCAGCTTCCTGCTTCTCGGCCAGCAGCGAGGCGTAGTACTGCTCGCCCTTGACCGCGTCGTACATGCCTTCCCAGCGAGCAATGACCAATGCAGCCAAGGCGTTGCCCACAACGTTCAGCGCAGTTCGGGCCATGTCCATGATGCGGTCCACGCCAGCGATGAAGGCCAGGCCTTCCAGCGGAATGCCCACGCTGCCCAAGGTGGCCAGCAGTACCACGAACGATACGCCCGGCACACCCGCGATACCTTTGGAAGTGACCATCAGGGTCAGTACCAGCAGCAGCTGCTGGCTCCACGACAGGTCGATACCGTACAACTGGGCAATGAAGATCGCCGCGATGCTCTGATACAGGGTCGAACCGTCGAGGTTGAACGAGTAGCCGGTCGGTACCACGAACGAGCAGATCGACTTTGGCGCACCGTACTTCTCCATCTTCTCGATCACCCGCGGCAGCACGGTTTCCGAGCTGGAGGTGGAGTAGGCCAGGATCAGCTCATCTTTCATGATGCGCATGATCTTGATCACCGAGAAGCCGAACAGGCGGGCAACCAGGCCCAGTACCATGAAGGCGAAGAAGGCGATGGCGAAGTACACCAGCAGCACCAGCTTGGCCAGCGGCAGCAGCGAGCTGAAACCGAAGTTGGCCACGGTCACGGCAATCAGGGCGAACACGCCGATCGGGGCATAGTTCATGATCATGTGAGTGACCTTGAACATGGTTTCCGAAACAGCCTGGAAGGTACGCACCAGCGGGTCACGCAGCTCTGCCTGCAGGCTCGACAGACCCAGGCCGAACATCACCGAGAAGAAGATGATCGGCAGCATTTCGCCACGCATCAGCGCTGCGAAGATGTTCGACGGAATCAGGTTGAGCAGGGTTTCGATAAATGCGTGCTCATGCTGCACTTCGGCCGCTGTCGCCTGGTACTTGGAGATGTCCACCGTGCCCAGGGTGCTCATGTCGATGCCGGCACCTGGATGGAACAGGTTGGCCAGCACCAGGCCTACGACGATGGCGATCGTGGTCACCACTTCGAAGTAGATGATGGTCTTCAGGCCGATGCTGCCCAGTTTCTTCGCGTCGCCAACACCGGCGATACCCACGATCAGCGACGAAATCACGATCGGGACGACGATCATCTTGATCAGGCGGATGAAGATGTCACCAGCGGGCTGAAGGACGTTGCTGATCCACCATGCCTTTTCTGCACTGAAATGATTCAGTAGCGCGCCGATTGCAACACCCAGGACCAGACCGATGACGATCTGCCAGGCGAGGCTCAGTTTTGCCTTCTTCATGTCTTTACCCTTTGTTTTAGTGGTCATGGCACCTGGCGGAAACACGCGTAACAGCGCCATAGGCAAGGTCACGGGCAGTAACGGTTCCGTCAGGCGACGTCATGTAAGGACACCGCAGGCGAGCGACCGGGCGCTCTGGCCAGCGAAAAAGGCGGCAACTATTGCGACGGCAAGGGGCGAAAGCTAATGCCTGAAACGCATAGCCCATGCCGTTTATGCATACTGTTTTCGACCTAGCCGGCAGCTTCGCAAGTGCTTGATTTATAACATTCGGAATCCCGAACAAGACCAAACCGCCATATTTCGGCAGATTTGGCGGGACAGGTAGGACATGAAAGATGGCCTGTTCGACAATCCGAATGGCGTAAATGCCACTTGTAGCAGCACCAAGAAGGTCGAAAAAAATTTGATGTACGGTCGAGACAAAATGTGTCCCAGGGGAAAAAACGCGCAAGGGAAGCGACGTTTCCTACATGGCTCCTCGGAAGTCAGGTCTGGCAAGGCGTCCCTGTGACACCGCCGACCTGAGGCTTCCGATTCCGCCTTTCCTGACCCGGCCCATTACTGGAGGCACTCCCTGTACCCCTAGGCCACTCCGATCCTGAAACAATCAGAACAGCCCGACCCCTTGGTCATGTGCTACCCCTCCTCGGGGTGGCGCATCATAGAAGGCTGAACTATAGAAAGCTTCAGCTTCTATTACGTGACAGTGAGTGACCTTTCATCCGTGCCGGCAATAATGCTCAGTACCAGTTCGGGTCACGTTTGAGCTGCTCCTGCAGCATTGCCTTCATGCCGTCGTCAGGTTTGCCCAGCCAGCGGTACTGCGCATGACGGGTGGGCGACTTGTCGCTCGGCAAACCTTCGGGCACCTCCACGAGCATTCCGTAGGCATCATCCTTGTCCCAACTGAACGCCACGATCAGCCGCTTGTAGGTACAGTTGTCCTGTTTTTCGCACAGCGGGCCGACCAAGTATTTGTCGCCGTCTTCCGTAACGGCAGACATCTGCTCCTGGGCACTGCCGGTCAGATTGACCACCCAATCGGGCAGGCGTTCCTCGCCTTCGAGGGTGTCCTGCCAGGTTTCCCGGTACTCCGGGTCCGACCCGAGCAGCTGGTCGACCCGAACTTGACCGTCATTGGCCGCCATGGCCGCCGCGCTGCCGCCCAGCAACAGGGCGGCGACCACGGCTGAACGAAGCTTCCTGCTCATCTTCAACCTCGTCCGCGTCCAAAGAAGAAGGAGGCTACAAACAATACCAGGAAGACAATGAACAGGATCTTGGCGATACCTGTAGCAGCGCCCGCGATACCACCGAAGCCCAATACGGCGGCGACAATGGCGATGATGAGGAAAGTGATAGCCCAACTCAGCATGGTAGTTCTCCTTTCTTTTTGCGGAATCGATCCGGCCGCCTGGTCAGAAAACCCAGCGTTCCTGGGGAACAACTTTTTCCACAGTGGCCGGTGAGGCAATGGCCTGGCCAGCTGGCTGCCAGTCAGCAGCCTTGACCATGGTGTTGGCACGGGTTGCCTGAATCTGCGTCAACAGGGCAGTCTGAGCTGCCACTTGCTCAGCCAGACGCGCCGTCTGCACGCTGTAATAGAAGAGGCCAGCGGCCAAGGTCAGCAGCATCGCCATGCCGAGTGTCAGCATCTGGCGCAAAGGCAGTGCGGCGCTCTGCGAGCGGTTGACGGATTGGCGGTTCATGCTGGCTCTCCTGCTGTAATTTTTGTTCAACCTGAACAGGTAATTGCAGCCTGCATGCCAGCCTTTTGATTTAAATAAAATCCTTATAAATCAATGACTTAACTAATACACGAATGCATCGTGAGGACGTATCCTGCACGATGGCGCCTGTACGGTCGTGCGAATTGCACGATCAGCCTTCAACCTTGGTCGCCACCTTCAGCAGGTCAGCGTCCACGCCCCGTACGCCGATGATCTGCCGGGCGATCTCCACGGCGATGGTTTTCTGCTCCGCGCTAACCACTTCGCCCGAGAGCCGCACCATGCCTGCCTCGCTGGCCACCTTCAGGTTCAGGCCATCGAGGTTGCGACTGAAGCGATAGCTGCTCTGGATCTTGTCGACGATCCAGCTGTCGCTTGGCTGCGGCCCGGTTGGCGCACCCGCTGGTGTTTCCCGCGCTTTGGCCATGGCAGCGGTATCGAGGCTGACCAGGTTGTTGACCAAGTACACGCCGTCGGTGGTACGCGCTACCACGCCCGCCAACTCCTTGGCTTCGGCACTGTCGACCTTGCCACGCAACGTCACCACACCTTCACTGCTTTGTACTTCTATAGGGGCCTTTTCGGTGGTACGGCTCCACAACAGCCGAGCACGGATCACCGCCGCCAGGGTCACATCCTCCAGGCGCTGGGCGTAGGCACGCAACTCCAGTGGACGCTCCACCAGTTGGGTATTGACCTGCAGCAGGTTCTCCACCTGTTCGATGCCCCGGGTAGCGCGGGCCACGTCCTCGGCCAGCTGCCGCTCGACCTCGTTCTCCACCTCACCGGAAAGCCGCGCCTGCTTGCCGTCCACTTCAACCTTGATACGAAATGAATCAAGCATGCGGTTCAGTGATAAAGCGGTTTGCAGGGCACCTTCCAGGCGCGCGTCCTGCACAGGGTCGGCGAATGCCGGGGTAAACATGGGTAGCAGGGTGGCGGCCAAAACGGCGGTACGCAGGGAAAAGGGCATGGCAGTGCCTCCTTCGTGGGCAAAATCTGAAAAACATCGCAACCAATGTGCCAGCGCGTGTCTCTAAGCAAATCATTGAAGAATCACGGCTTGTAGACATCGTTCGGCCACTGGCTAGCATGCAAAGGACAGAATCCTTCAGAATTGACCATGCAACTTGCCCGATTTTTCCCACACTAAATAAAGATCTTTCCCTAAGGAGCACAGGAAATGGAATCAGCCCAGGACAACCAAGGCCGCATTCTACTGGTGGATGACGAGTCCGCGATCCTGCGCACGTTCCGCTACTGCCTGGAAGACGAGGGCTACAGCGTGGCCACGGCCAACAGCGCCGCTCAGGCAGAAACCCTACTGCAGCGCCAGGTGTTCGACCTATGCTTCCTCGATTTGCGCCTGGGTGAAGACAACGGCCTCGACGTGCTGGCACAGATGCGTATCCAGGCCCCGTGGATGCGGGTGGTGATCGTCACCGCGCACTCAGCGATCGACACCGCAGTGGATGCCATCCAGGCCGGCGCTGCCGACTACCTGGTCAAGCCGTGCAGCCCCGACCAGTTGCGCCTGGCCACTGCCAAGCAACTGGAGGTGCGCCAGCTTTCTGCGCGCCTGGAAGCCCTGGAAGGTGAAGTACGCAAACCCAAGGACGGCCTCGATTCCCATAGCCCGGCCATGATGGCGGTGCTGGAAACCGCCCGCCAAGTCGCCATCACGGACGCCAACATCCTCATCCTTGGCGAATCTGGTACCGGCAAGGGCGAACTGGCACGGGCCATCCATGGCTGGAGCAAGCGTGCACGCAAAGCCTGCGTGACCATCAACTGCCCGTCGCTTAACGCCGAGCTGATGGAAAGCGAGCTATTCGGCCACACCCGCGGCGCCTTCACCGGCGCCAGCGAAAGCACCCTGGGGCGGGTCAGCCAGGCTGACGGGGGCACATTGTTCCTCGACGAGATCGGCGATTTCCCGCTGACCTTGCAGCCCAAACTGCTGCGTTTCATCCAGGACAAGGAATATGAACGCGTCGGCGACCCGGTTACCCGGCGTGCCGATGTACGCATCCTGGCTGCCACCAACCTAAATCTCGAAGAGATGGTGCGCGAAAGCCGCTTTCGCGAAGACCTGCTGTACCGCTTGAACGTGATTACCCTGCACCTGCCCCCGCTGCGCGAGCGCAGTGAAGACATCCTCATCCTGGCCGACCGCTTCCTCGCCCGTTTCGTCAAGGAATACTCCCGGCCCGCCCGCGGTTTCAGTGACGAGGCGCGCACCGCCCTGCTCAATTACCGCTGGCCTGGCAACATTCGCGAACTGCGCAACGTAGTGGAACGGGCCAGCATCATCTGTCCGCAGGAACGCGTGGAAATCAGCCACCTGGGCATGGGTGAACAACCCGCCGGCAATGCACCACGCGTAGGTGCCGCGCTTAGCCTAGATGAGTTGGAACGTGCCCATATCGGTGCCGTACTGGCCGCCAGCGATACCCTCGATCAAGCCGCCAAGACCTTGGGCATCGATGCTTCTACCCTGTACCGCAAGCGCAAGCAGTACAACCTATGAAATGGCCGCCCATGAAGCTGCGGACGCGGCTTTTCCTCAGCATATCGACGCTCGTCACGGTGGCGTTGCTGGGGCTGCTGCTGGGTCTGGTCAGCATGCTGCAGATGGCTACAGTGCAACAGCAACTGGTGCGCGATACCACCCATGTTTTGGAAGTGGGGCTGAAGTTGCGCCAGAACCTGGGCGAACAGCTGATGCTGATTCTCGATGAAGATACCGCCCCGGAAAGCCTGCGGCTGCTGCAGGAAAACTTCCAGGACCTGCTCAACCAAGGGCTGGAGCAAGGCGGTGAGCGCACCGGTTTCAGCAAGGCCAGCAGCAACTACCAGGCCTTCCTCCAGACCTATCGCGACAGCGCCACACCCGCTCGCAGCATGGGTGCCGATCAGCCGCTTGGGGCCGCGTTCAATCAGGTGCGCACCGACCTGATCGATTCCCACAAGCAGGCATTGGACCTGATTACCCGTAGCGAGGAGCGCACCCGTGACCGCGCCTTGCTGGTCAGTGGTGTACTCGGCCTGATGGGGTTGGTGGTGTTGGTACTGGGGTTTATCACCGCTCACAATATCGCCCGGCGTTTCGGCCAGCCGATCGAAGCCTTGGCCAAGGCGGCCGACCAGCTAGGCAAGGGCAATTTCGACGTTACGTTGCCGGTTACCCAGGCCGCCGAGCTTAACCAGCTGACCCGCCGTTTTGGTCTGATGGCCGATGCCTTGCGCAAGCACCAGGCCACCAACGTTGACGAGCTGCTGGCCGGCCAGCAGCGTTTACAGGCCGTACTCGACAGCATTGACGACGGCCTGCTGATCATCGACCGCCAGGGCCGCCTCGAGCACCTCAACCCGGTAGCGCAGCGCCAGCTGGGCTGGAACGATAGCCGCGTGGGCAGCAGCTTGGTCGAAGCCCTGCAGCGACCCGAGCTTGAGCAACAACTGCGCCAGGTTCTGCGCGGGGGCAGCCTCGACCGCCCACCGGACGACCTGAACATGGAGGTCGATGACGAATCACGCCTGCTCACCTACAGCCTGACCCCGGTCAGCCACCCGCAGGGGCCAATCCTCGGCGCAGTCATGGTGCTGCACGATGTGACCGAGCAAAGAGCCTTCGAGCGAGTGCGCAGCGAATTCGTGCTGCGCGCCTCCCACGAACTGCGCACCCCGGTGACCGGCATGCACATGGCCTTCGGCCTGCTGCGCGAGCGGGTCAAGTTCCCGCCCGAAGCCCGCGAGAACGACCTGCTGGAAACCATCGGCGAAGAAATGCAGCGTCTGACCCAACTGATCAACGACCTGCTCAACTTCTCCCGTTATCAGAGCGGTTTGCAAAAGCTCGAGCTGGCCCCCTGTGCCATCGACGACCTGCTGGAGCATGCGCAATTGCGCTTTGCCGAACACGCTGCGCACAAGCAGATCGAGTTGATCAAGGAACTGGACCCGCCGCTACCGCGCATCCAGGCCGACGTCGCCCAGTTGGATCGAGTGCTGGACAACCTGCTGCACAACGCCATCCGCCATACCGCCAACGGCGGGCGCATTCGCCTGCATGCCCGACGGCATGCGGAACGGGTGATCATCAGCGTCGAGGACAATGGAGAGGGCATTTCCTATGGGCAGCAAGCGCGCATCTTCGAGCCTTTCGTGCAGGTAGGTCGCAAGAAAGGCGGTGCTGGGCTGGGGCTCGCGCTGTGCAAGGAGATTGTGCAGCTGCACGGAGGGCGTATGGGCGTGTTTTCTCGGCCGGGGCAGGGGACCCAGTTCTACATGGCGTTGCCGGTCTGATTGCTTAAACGCGCCTACACCCGCCGCGGCAGGTGCCCGCGAGTCACCAACTCGGCAAACTGCCGGGCGTTCAGCGGGCGGGCGAACAACCAGCCCTGGCCATAATTGACCCCCTCGCTGTTCAGCAGCACTGCCTGGTCCTCGAACTCGATACCTTCGGCAATTACCCGCAAGTGCAAGTCATGGGCCATGCGGATGATATGCGGGGCCACGCCGCTACTGGCGGCATCGTGGCCCAGAGCGTCGATGAATGCCTTGTCGATCTTCAGGCAGTCCACGGGCAGGGTTTGCAGGTAGGCCAGGCTGCAATAACCGGTACCAAAGTCGTCGATCAGCACCTGGTGCCCCACGGCGCGTAGCGCCTGCAAATTGTCACGGGCGACCACCACGTCGATCAGGCCGCGCTCGGTCACCTCGAAGGCAATCTGGCTGGGCGCCACTCGATGCAAGGCCAACAAACGCGCCGCCACCCGGCCAATACGTGGCACCATCACATCGCAGGCCGCCAGGTTTATCGATATGTATAGCTTGGGGTGCGAGCGCAATAGCTGGCCAAGCTGTTCAAGCACACGCTGCAGGACAAAGTCGGTGATCTGGCGAATCTGCCCGGTATTCTCCGCCAGCGGAATGAACAGGTCCGGGCTGGTCAGAGTGCCGTCCGGGCGGCGCCAGCGCACCAAGGCCTCGGCGCCCACACAGCGCCGGCTGTCGAGCTCGATGATGGGTTGGTAGAGCACCTGCAGCTCTCCTCGACGCAAGGCATTTTGCAACTCTGAGCTCATCGACCGCCGTTGCAGAATCAACTGCAGTACCAACCAACCGATACAGCAGGCCGCCAGCACGCTGCCGGGGAACAGCAACCAGAGCATGCCGTTCATCCTCAGCGGCAGACTGGCCCTCGGGGCAATCAGTACCAGCTGGTAATCCGGCGACTTGGTCGGCATTCGGTAGATCAGCCGATCACTGAGTTCCAGCAGCGACTTGTGGCTGGTCGACCAGGCCGAGGGCGGAGGCCATACCTGTGGCGGGCCGAGCACCGGAATGGCCCGGGCGCCGTTGTCCAGCACCACGACCAGGCTGCCGCCCGGGGGCAGGTCCACCACATCGGTCAAATGCCCACGGGAGGTGGACACCAGAAACTTGCCCCGGCCCAGCATCAGTGCTGCCAGGTTCTCGTTCGGCTCGGTGGTTGTGTTAAGCCAGTAGCTGTACGTCGGCCCCTGGATATCTGGCGCCCGCAAGGGAACGAACGCTCGCTCATCACCGCGGTTGGAGCAGGCAACATTGCCATCTACATAAGCCGCTTCATAGATGAACCGCGAGTTCAGGCCAACCTGTTGCAGGGCTGCCAGCATCGCCGGGCTGCAGCCGCGCAAAGGTTGGGCCTGCAGCAGGTCGACCCCTTCGCGCAACTGGCCGAACACCTGTTCGAGCCGGTCCAGAAAACGCTCGCCCTGGGCATTCATCTGTTCGCTTTCGCTTTGCTTCATTTGTTGCAGGGCAATGCCAATGCTGGCAGAGAGCAACACCGCGGCGCTGGCCAGCGCTGCCAAAGTGGCCAGCATCCAGGGACGGTAAAAAATTTGGCGCAGCAAGGCAATGAGGGCTGACATCGAAGGCATCCGGTTGATAACCAAGGTATAGCAACGGAATCAATAATCACCCTCACCGTTTGGCGCTTCGCTGCAATCCACCCACGCGCTTTGTAGAAGCAGCCTTGTGGATGCGATGAGACCGTTAAAGTCGATACAACTGCGCCGACCCTACTCGCCTCTTCGCAGCGCAAGGCTTGCAACAAGGATCCCGCCCGCCGTGACTCAACGCATGCGGTTAAGTACCTGCAGCATCGCTGCTGTCTGCGCATCCGGCATGCCGTCGAAGCGCTGCGGGCGGAAGCGCATCTGGAAGGCGGCGATCACATGACGTGTGGCGACATCCAGCACGCCGGTCTGCTCGATCTGATAGCCAAACCGTGCCAGCTCCTGCTGGTACCAGCCAACGCTTGGCGGGTTGACGCTGAAGTAGGCTTGCTGGCGTGCCACGGCGTTAGCATCCGGCCAGATACCCAGCCCGGCATCGGCCAGGCGCTTCCACGGGAACAATGGCCCCGGGTCCAGCTTGCGCAGCGGGGCGATGTCACTGTGGCCGATGATATGGCGTGGTTCGATGTTGTTGCGTTTGACAATGTCCTTGAGCAGCGCGATCAGCGACTGGATCTGCGCCTCGCTGTAAGGGTGCCAGACCCGGCCGTTCGGGGTGTCGGTAAAGCCCGGGTTGACGATCTCGATACCAATGGACGAGGAGTTCAGCCAGGTGCGCCCCTGCCACTGGCTATCACCGGCATGCCAGGCACGACGGTTTTCATCCACCAGCTGATACACCGTTGCCGGGCCATCGCCAATCAGGTAATGGCTGCTGACTTCACCCTGGGTAAGCAGCGCCAGGGAGCGCTCCAGCGAAGCATTGGTGTAATGCAGGACAACGAACTGGATGCGGTTGTCCTGATTGGCCGAAGGGTGACTGCGGTCGATGCGCAGGCCCGTCGAGCAACCGGCGACAGACAACAGCAAAAAGGAAATCAGGGTTTTTTTAAGCGTGGAAAGCACGTCAGTGGCCTCAGCGTATGAGCGCTACAGTATAACGTGCTCACCTGCGCTGTGCCTGCCGGACAGCGGCTGGCTAACCATGCTCGACGCGATTACGCCCCTGCTCCTTTGCCCGGTACAGCGCTGCATCGGCTCGTTTGAGCACCTGGTCGCTGCGTTCGCCAGACCGGAATGCACCCAGGCCGATGGAGGTGGTGATCACTACCCGTTCACCCTTGAAGTGGAATGGGCAGGCTTCGACTGTGGCGCGCAACACCTCGGCCATTTGCGCAGCGACTGCGGGCGTAGTCTGCGGCAACAGCAAGACGAATTCCTCGCCGCCAAAACGGGCGATGAAATCCCGGCCCCGCAGGCGCTTGCGCAACTGGTCGGCCACGATCTTGAGGACCTTGTCCCCAGCCAGATGACCATAGTTGTCGTTGATGCGTTTGAAATGGTCCAGGTCAAGAATCGCCATCGCCAGATGACCGCCGTTTTCCTGCCAGTCAAGCATTTCGCGTTCGACTTGCTCGCTCCAGGCCGCACGGTTGGGCAGGCCGGTGAGCGGGTCCAGCAGCGCTTTCTGGCGCTGTTCTTCCAGGTGCTCGCGATAGCCAAGCGCCTCATGCTCCATGCTCGCCACCCGCTCCGACAAGCCTTGCAGGCGACCGGCCAGTTCCTGCTCGCGGCGATCACGCTCGTGCTTGTGCTCGTCCATGGTCAGCAGCAAGCCTTCCAGGCGGTTTTCCAGAATGTGCTTGAGGCTGTCTACATCGGCGGCACCTTGCACGCTGCTTTGCAGGCCGTCGACGTGCTCACGCAGTTGGCTATCCAGCTCGCGGGCAGCGGTGCTGTTGTCCGCGTGACCGGCGCTGGCCTCGTGCAGGTGGCTTTGGAAACCTTCCAGGCGTTCATTGAGCTGCTGCAGGTAGGTTTCGAATTCGTGCTGGCCGCTGTCGGTGATCGCCAGCATGAGGACTGCCAAGTCATCCAGCACCGGGATCAGCTCATACCAGTTCAAGCCGCGCGCAACCCGCTCGCGCATTTCCAACGCCTGAGCCTTGTGGCGCTCGGGCAGGCTAAGGTCATCGAGCAGACCGATCAGGGTCTGCTCGATGTGCGCGGCAACCTGGCTGTAAGGCGGCTCCACTGCGTAGGGCAGGGCATAGGGGCCGTCTTCACCAAAGGTTTCTTCAAGAGCGTGTAAGGGTTCTGCCTCAGCCAACGGCTCGCTGGCGGAAACTGCAGCTTCCGGCAAAGGCGCCTTGTCCTTTGGCAACGGGGCTGGCGCCATTTCGGCCGTTTCGATCAGCGCCGGGCCAAATGCCTCCAGCTCAAGCTCGGGCGCTTCGGCCACCTCGGCAGTCGGAGCAGCAGGGGCCGGCAACGGTTGTAGCGCATCGACGTCATCGGGCCGCGAGGGCTCGGCACTGCCGGCTGCCTGGGGCACAAGCTCGGCAGCAGGCAACGCCACCGGCGCAAGCTCTGCTCCTGCCTGTGCATCTTCCTCGCGGCTTCCGAACAACCGCTGCAGAAAACCGGGTCGGGCTTCTTCACCCGGCTTGCCAAGGGCCGACAGCGCGCGCCCCTGCAAGCCGCTCAACTCGCCCAACAGCGGCGGCAGCTCGCGTGACTGGGCAACCCCGCCGTCGAGCTTCTTCGCCAGTTTTTTCAATGGCCGCGAGATATCACTGGGCAGGGGCAGGCCTTGCAGTTGGCCAACCAGTGCGGTCAGCGCATCGCTGACTTGGTTCATGCGGGTTTCGCGACGCTGTTCGGAATCCAGTACCGCTTTCTCAAGGCGCGGAATCAAGCCGGCGAGGCCGGCGTCCATGTTGTCGCTGCGAATGACATCGCGCATTTCCTTCATGCACTCGTCTACCACCTTGTCACTGCCTTCAGCAGCCAGGGTGCTGCGCACCAGGCCTCGACGCAGCAGGTCAAGACGGGCATCCCAACGGCGTTCGAGCTTTTCTTGCTGCTCGATGCTTTTAAGGTATTTTTCTTTCCAGCGCTCAGCGTCTTCAGTCATGCCCGGGTCCGCAAACGGTGATGGCAATTAGCTCAAAACCGGCAGCGTATCCACAGTCAATGCATCAGGCAATCGAATCTCGACAGCAACGGGAAGGTGGTCCGAAATTGGCTGCGCCAGCACCTCGACACGCTCCAGCGTGAGGCTTGAACTGAGCAAAATATGATCAAGGCAACGCTGCGGTCGCCAACTGGGGAAGGTGGCCTCGACTTGCGGGGCGACCAGGCCCAGGTCGCGCAGTGGCGAATGCTCCAGCAGGTCGGTGGCATGGGTGTTCATGTCACCCATCAGCACCTGGTGACGGTAGCCGCCTATCAGCTCGCGGATATAACCCAGCTGCAGGGCGCGGGTCTTGGCCCCCAATGCCAGGTGCATCATCACCACTATCAGCGCATCTTCGCCTTCGCCAAACCGCACCAGAATCGCACCTCGCCCGGCCGGGCCAGGCAACGGATGGTCTTCGAGCAGTTGCGGCTTTAGGCGGCTGAGCACACCGTTGCTGTGCTGGGCAAAACGCCCAAGGTTGCGGTTGAGCTGCTGGTACCAATAGGGGAAGGCCCCCAAGTGGGCCAGGTGTTCAACCTGGTTGACGTAGCCCGAGCGCAGGCTGCCACCATCGGCTTCCTGCAGGGCCACCAGGTCGAAGTCGCCCAGCAACCTGCCGATCTTCTGCAGGTTACCGGCACGGCCGTTATGCGGCAGCAGGTGCTGCCAGCTACGCGTCAGGTAATGGCGGTAGCGCTCGGTGCTGATGCCCACCTGGATGTTGAAACTGAGCAGCCGCAGACGACCATCCTCGGGCAGGCCCGGGGCCTGCAGGTGATGCTCGTTGACCTGCGGCTCGTGCAGGCCAATGCCACGCGTAGCTCTGAAGCGGGGCATGGGTGACGCCGCCTACTTGGCAGCGCGCTCCTTGTCGATCAGCTGGTCGGCGACATTCAGCACGCCTTCCGGTCCGCCGGCAGTCCCCAGGTCGAAGCGGTACTTGCCGTTGACGACCATGCTCGGTACGCCGGTGATTTCATACTTCTTCGCCAATTCCTTGGCCTGTTTGACCTGGCCCTTGATGGCGAACGAGTCGAAGGTGGCGAGGAACTTGTCCTTGTCCACACCTTGAGTGGCGAGGAAGTCGGCCATGTCGTTCTTGTCGGTCAGGCGCTTGTGCTGGTTCTGAATGGCATCGAACACCGCCGCGTGCACCTTGTGCTCGACGCCCATGGCTTCGAGGGTCAGGAACATCTGGCCGTGTGCATCCCACGGGCCACCGAACATGGCCGGTACGCGCTTGAAGTTGACGTCCTTGGGCAGCTTTTCAGCCCAAGGGTTGATGGTCGGCTCGAAGTGGTAGCAATGTGGGCAGCCGTACCAGAACAGCTCGACGACTTCGATCTTGCCAGGCACGGAAACCGGAACAGGGTTGCTCAGCTCGATGTATTCCTTGCCGGCGACAGGCTCGGCGGCCTGAACGGCAGTCATACCGAATACGCTGGCGGCGACCAGCGCAGCGCTGAGAATCAGTTTACGCATGCTTTACTCCTGAGCAGTCATGGGTCGCCACGACGCGACCTGCACTGAGACAGGCCGGGAAGGGCTCGAGTTCTGTAGTGTAACGGCTGCGGACAGAAAAAAGGGCAGCCCGGCCACCCTTTCATCATTGACCTACAACATTAACCGAAAGTTAATGCAGGCCCTGGATGTAGCTGGCCAACGCTTCGATGTCATGGTTGCTCAGCTTGCCAGCGATGGTGCGCATGGTCATGGCATCGCCATCGTTGGTGCGGTTGCCTTCGCGGAAATCAGTGAGCTGCTTGGCCACGTACTGCGAGTGCTGCCCGCCCAGGTGCGGGAAGCCGGCCAGGGCGATGCCCGCGCCGTTAGGCGAGTGGCAGCCCGTGCAGGCCGGCATGCCCTTTTCCAGGTCGCCACCATTGAACAGCGCACGGCCGCGCTCGACCAGCTTGGGATCGGCGGCACCCACGCTGCCTTTCTGGCTGGAGAAGTAGGCGGCGATATCGGCCAGATCCTGGTCGCTGAATGCGGCCAGCATGCCGGTCATTTCCAGCACGGTACGCTTGCCCGACTTGATATCGTGCAGTTGTTTTTCGAGATAGCGCTGGCCTTGGCCGGCCAGTTTCGGGAAGTTCGGTGCCAGGCTGTTGCCGTCAGGATTGTGGCAGGCGCCACAGACGGCGGTCTTGGCCTGGCCAGCGGCGGCATCGCCTTTGATAGGTTGCGCAGCAGTGGCCGCACCAGCGACACCCAGGGTCAACAGCAGACTCACGACTAGTTTGTTCATCAGCTAATCCAACACGGCTAAGGGTGAAATGTTATGTATCGGGACTGCCGCTCATCCAAAGGATGACCAAACGGTAGTCCTCGGCACTGCAGTCCATGCACAATCCACGCGGCGGCATAGCCTTGAAACCCTGGGTCACGTGCTTCACCAGTACATCCATGCCTTGCGCCAGCCTTGGCTCCCATGCTGCCCGGTCACCCCGTCTGGGTGCCTGTGGCAACTGCCCGGTGTGGCAGGCCGCACACGTGCGGTTGTACAACACCTCGGGATCCTGTGTAGCCTGTGCGCTGAAAAACGGCAGGAACATACCGACAGCAAGCAGCCATTTCGCCATGCGGAACGACCTTCAGGGTTGGGGGCCGCGCTGCGTTCTGTTGCGCGAGCTATTGTTCGACACCCCATGCCCGTTCTCCTTCGCTGGGAGAATGAGCACACAAAAACTGGGGCATTATATACTTCCGCCATCCAAACGGAAACGACACCGCTTGCCAGGCTTGGCTCTACAAAGTCAGGCAACACCCACATCGGATATCCCATGCAAGTCAAGAACCCCATCCTCGGCCTCTGCCAGAAAGCCAAATTCGCCCTCAGCGCAGCCAAGGTCGAACAATGCCCGGACGACCAGGGCTACGAGGTGGCTTTTGCCGGCCGTTCCAACGCCGGCAAATCCAGCGCCCTCAATACCCTGACTCATGCCAGCCTGGCGCGTACCTCGAAAACGCCCGGACGCACCCAGCTGTTGAATTTCTTCAGTCTGGACGATGAACGGCGTTTGGTCGACCTGCCGGGCTATGGTTATGCAAAAGTCCCGATTCCGCTCAAGCAGCACTGGCAGAAACACCTGGAAGCCTACCTGGGCAGCCGTGAGTGCCTGCGTGGCGTGATCCTGATGATGGACGTGCGTCACCCGATGACCGACTTCGACAAGATGATGCTCGACTGGGCCAAGGCCAGCAGCATGCCGATGCACATCCTGCTGACCAAGGCCGACAAGCTGACCCACGGCGCGGGCAAGAACACACTGCTGAAAGTACAGTCGGAAATCCGCAAGGGCTGGGGGGATGGCGTGACCATCCAGCTGTTCTCGGCACCCAAGCGCCTGGGCGTGGAAGACGCCTACCGAGTGCTGGCAGACTGGATGGAACTGGAAGACAAGCCGGTCATTTAATGCTTTGCGCCTGACCCGTAGGATCGGGTTTGCCCGCAAAGGGGCCGGGCCTGCTCTCCACCCGCCGTTCACCGTTGCCGCCACTACCGTATTCGCGGGTAAACCCGCTCCTACACCTGATCGGGGTTGGACACGCTTTGGTGATTGGGCGCAGGCGATTGTAGGCGCGGGTTTACCCGCGAATGCAGCGGTGAATTCGACATCGCATTCGCGGGTAAACCCGCTCCTACGGGGGCTCAGTACAAGCCATCCGGCAAATTCCGGGCAAAAAAAACCCCGGACTTCGTATGGGGAGGGGGAAGTTCGGGGTCCAAGTCCGGACCGCTAGGGCGGGGTCCAGATATCTGCCAACACTTAACACAACATAGGAGCATCGAAGGGCTTCACCAGCCATTCAGTTACTCTGAGTTCCGCTTCACCGGTTTAGTTCCGAAGCCCACAAAACTATTTGCGATAGTTTCATGAAACTTAAGCACCCACAGCACTGAGCGGTGCTCGGATCCGCGTCACTACGCCGCAGATCCTACACAGTTTTACCTGCTCAATCAGTGAGCTTCGTCCCAATTCGCACCAACGCCTGCTTCGACAAGCAGCGGCACATCCAGCTGCGCGGCCTGGCTCATGTGCTGGCGAATTTCATCTTTCACCTGCTCCACCAGGTCCTCGCGTACCTCAAGCACCAGTTCGTCGTGCACCTGAAGGATCACCCGGGCATCCAGCCCGCTCTCGCTCAACCAGTTATCTACTTTGACCATGGCCCGCTTGATGATGTCGGCAGCAGTACCCTGCATCGGGGCGTTGATCGCCGTGCGCTCGGCGCCCTTGCGCAGGGCAGGGTTCTTGGCATTGATGTCTGGCAAGTACAGCCGGCGGCCAAACAGGGTTTCGACAAAGCCTTGCTCGGCCGCCTGGGCGCGGGTGCGCTCCATATAGGCCAGCACGCCCGGGTAGCGGGCAAAATAACGGTCGATGTAGTCCTGTGACTGCTTGCGGTCGACGCCGATCTGCTTGGCCAGGCCAAAGGCGCTCATGCCGTAAATCAGGCCGAAGTTGATGGCCTTGGCGCTGCGGCGCTGGTCGGTGGTCACGTCTTCCAGAGCCACACCAAACACTTCGGCTGCCGTGGCGCGGTGCACGTCCAGGTCATTGCGGAAGGCATGCAGCAAGCCTTCGTCCTTGGCCAGGTGGGCCATGATGCGCAGCTCGATCTGTGAATAGTCCGCCGCCAGAAGCTTGTAACCCGCACTGGCGACGAACGCCTGGCGAATACGCCGCCCTTCAGCGGTGCGGATCGGAATGTTCTGCAGGTTCGGGTCGCTCGACGACAACCGGCCGGTGGCCGCCACCGCCTGCTGGTAGGACGTGTGGATGCGCCCGGTGCGCGGGTTGATCTGCCCCGGTAACTTGTCGGTGTAGGTGCTCTTGAGCTTACTCAGGCTGCGGTACTGCATCAGCACCTCTGGCAGCGGGTAGCCCTGTTCGGCCAGTTCGTCGAGCACTGCTTCGGCGGTGGATGGCTGGCCCTTGGCGGTCTTGCTCAGCACCGGCATGCCCAGCTTGTCGTAAAGAATCGTGCCCAGCTGCTTGGGCGAGCCGAGGTTGAACGTCTCACCGGCGAGCTCGTAGGCACGCAGCTCAAGCTCAGCCATCTTCACGCCCAGCTCACCGCTCTGTACTTTCAACAGCTCGGCATCGACCAGCGCACCCTGGCGCTCGATTCTGGCCAGCACCGGCACCAGCGGCATCTCGATATCCGTCAGCACCGGTTGCACGCTCGGCGTCTGTGCCAGGCGGGCCTGCAATGCATGGTGCAGGCGCAGCGTGATGTCGGCGTCTTCGGCGGCGTAGGGGCCGGCCTTGTCCAGGGTGATCTGGTTGAAGGTAAGCTGCTTGGCACCCTTGCCGGCGATGTCCTCGAAGGCGATCGTGGTGTGGTCGAGGTACTTCTGCGCCAGGCTGTCCATGTCATGACGGGTGGCCGTGGAGTTCAGCACGTACGACTCGAGCATGGTGTCATAGGCCACGCCGCGCATCTCGATGGCGGGGGAGCCATTGGCGAGGATGTTGATGTCGTACTTGGCGTTCTGCCCGACCTTGGCCTTGGCCGGGTCCTCCAGCAAGGGCTTCAGCGCCAACAGCACGGCCTCGCGGTCCAGCTGGGCCGGCGCGCCTTCATAATCGTGGGCCAGCGGCACATAGGCCGCTTCATGCGGCTCGACAGCGAAGGACAGGCCGACCAACTGCGCCTGCTGGGCGTCCAGGCCGGTGGTCTCGGTGTCGAGGGCGAACAGCGGTGCCTGGCGCAACTTTTCCAGCCAGGCGTCGAAACGGGCCTGGTCGAGGATGGTTTCGTATTTGGGCTCGACCTTGGCCGCAGGCTCCACAGCCGGGGCGACATCATCACCAGCCTTGGCCGCATCGCGCTGCACTTCGGCGACCCAGCTCTTGAACTCCATCTCGGTGTACAACGCCAGCAACGCCTCGCGGTCAGGTTCACCGCACACCAGCGCCTCGACCTCCACATCCAGCGGCACGTCAACCTTGATGGTGGCCAGCTCGTAAGACAAGAATGCCGCGTCGCGGTGCTCCTCCAGCTTGGCCGGCAAGGTCTTGGCGCCGCGAATGGCCAGCGTTGGCACCTTGTCCAGGTTGGCGTAAAGGTCGCTGAGACCGCCGCCGATGCCGGTCAGCAGCCCCACCGCCGTTTTTTCGCCCACGCCCGGCACGCCCGGGATGTTGTCGACCTTGTCACCCATCAGGGCCAGGAAGTCGATGATGTGTTCCGGGCCGACGCCGAACTTCTCGTGCACGCCAGCCACGTCCAGCACGCTTCCGGTCATGGTGTTGACCAAGGTAATGTGCCCGTCCACCAGCTGCGCCATGTCCTTGTCACCGGTCGAGATGATCACCGGGCGACCCAGGGCGGCACTGCTGCGCGCCAGGGTGCCGATCACGTCGTCAGCCTCGACACCCTCCACGCACAGCAGCGGGTAGCCCAGCGCCTTGACGCTGGCGTGCAGCGGCTCGATCTGTACCCGCAGGTCATCCGGCATGCTGGGGCGGTTGGCCTTGTACTCAGCGAACATGGCATCGCGGAAAGTGCCGCCCTTGGCGTCGAACACCACGGCGAACAGGCTGTCGGGATATTGCTTGCGCAGGCTCTTGAGCATGTTCAGCACACCCTTCACCGCACCGGTCGGCATGCCCTTGGACGTGGTCAGCGGTGGCAGCGCGTGGAAGGCGCGATAAAGGTAGGAGGAACCGTCCACCAGGACGAGGGGCGCTTGGCTCATGAGCAGAATCAACCTTTTCGACGGGTCCGGCGCTAGAATAGCCAGAATCATTGACGACAAAGGGACTAGGTTATCATGCGCACACTCAATCGCCTGTTACTGCTCGGCCTGTTGGCAACCACGCCTGTCGTCACCCTGGCGGCGGACGACGCCCCCTCGGCCGATCCCGAGGTGACCATTCGCACGGAAGGCGATAAAACCATCCAGGAATACCGGCAAAACGGCTTCCTGTATGCGATCAAGATCACGCCGAAAAACGGCAAGCCTTACTTTCTGGTACGCGCTGATGGCACTGATGCCAATTTCATTCGATCCGACCAGCCGGACATGCTGATTCCGTCCTGGAAGATCTTCGAGTGGTAAGCTGACGCGCACCGTTCACATCAACCCGGCACTTCCCGGCGGAAGTGCCCGTATGGGCAATTTTTCATCATGTCAGTCTTCACCCCCGTGACCCGGCCTGAGCTGGAAACCTTTCTGGCGCCGTACGAGCTGGGCCGTCTGCTCGACTTCCAGGGCATTGCCGCCGGTACCGAGAACAGCAATTTCTTCGTCAGCCTCGAACAGGGGGAGTTCGTCCTGACGCTGATCGAGCGTGGGCCCAGCGAGGACATGCCGTTCTTCATCGAGCTGCTCGATACCCTGCACGGTGCCGACATGCCGGTGCCCTATGCCATTCGTGATCGCGACGGCAACGGCCTGCGCGAGCTGTGCGGCAAGCCGGCATTGCTGCAGCCCAGGCTGTCGGGCAAACACATCAAGGCACCCAACAACCAGCACTGCGCCCAGGTCGGCGAGCTACTGGCACACATTCACCTGGCCACCCGAGAGCACATCATCGAGCGCCGCACCGACCGCGGCCTGGACTGGATGCTGGCCTCGGGTGCCGAGCTACTGCCACGCCTGACTGCGGAGCAAGCCGCATTGCTGCAGCCGGCGCTGGACGAAATCAGCGCACATAAGGCGCAGATCCTGGCCTTGCCGCGGGCCAACCTGCATGCCGACCTGTTCCGCGACAACGTGATGTTCGAAGGCACCCATTTGACCGGTGTGATCGACTTCTACAATGCCTGCTCCGGGCCGATGCTGTATGACATTGCCATCACCGTGAACGACTGGTGCCTGGATGAGCAGGGAGCGGTGGATGTACCACGCGCCCAGGCACTGCTGGCAGCCTATGCGGCGCTGCGGCCGTTCACTGCAGCCGAAGCCGAGCTGTGGCCGGAAATGTTGAGGGTAGGCTGCGTACGTTTCTGGCTGTCGCGCCTGATTGCCGCCGAATCGTTTGCCGGGATGGATGTGATGATCCACGATCCGAGCGAGTTTGAAGTACGTCTGGCGCAGCGCCAGCAGGTGGCTTTGCACCTGCCGTTCGCGCTGTAGACCGCGTCTGCTTCTTCGCGGGTGAACCCGCTCCCACAGGGATAGCGACGGCCTTGAGGCCTGCGCAGTACCTGTGGGCACGGATTCACCCGCGAAGGGGCCGGTACAGGCTTACAGCTGTTCCAGGCAGCCTGCCAGGTCACCGCCCAACTTCTCCAGCAAGCGCTCATACCCTTTACCATCCACCGGATCGGTGCCACCCAAGGCATCCAGCTCGGCAAGGCGTACCGGCAACCCGGCAGTCAGGGTCTCGGCCAATCGCGGCCGCAGTGGCGGCTCGCTGAACACGCAGGTCTTGCCCACTTCCTGAAGACGCTTGCGCATGGCCGCCACATGTTGCGCCCCAGGCTGTACCTCGGATGCCACGCTGAACACGCCCGCGTGCTTCAAGCCATATTCAGCTTCAAAATAGTCGAAGGCTTCGTGGAAGACGAAGTACGGCTTGCCGGCAATACCGGCCACGCGCGCCTTGATACGCCCATCCAACGCATCCAGGCGTTCATCGAAGGCCTTCAGGTTGCTCTGATAGCGAGCCGCATTGGCCGGGTCGACCTGGGCCAGGTCAGCTGCCATTTTTGCCGCGATCACTCGCGCATTCACCGACGATAGCCACAAATGCGCATCCAGGCTACCTGGGCGGTGATCGTGGTCATGATCGTCGTGGTCTGCTTCCTCATGGGAATGGCTGTCCTCGCCAAAGTGGCGCAGCTTCATGCCCGGCAACGACTGCACAGCCACTGTGGCCTTGCTGCGGCTTCCCAGTACACGCGCAAGGAAGTTCTCCATGTCAGGGCCGATCCAGTACAGCAGGTCGGCATCGCCTACCCGCCGCACGTCGGAGGGGCGCAGCGCATAGTGGTGGGGTGAAGCGCCGGGCGGCAGCAGCACGTCAGGGCTGCCAACACCCTCCTGCACGGCAGCGGCAATCTGCTGCAGGGGCTTGATACTGGTGAGCACACGCACGTCGGCCTGCGCGGATAATGCGATGAAAGCGACAAACAGAGCCAGGAATCGGGACACGGTGGATACTCGAATCTTCAGAAACAGGTAACATAATAACGTCTCTGTCCAGAACCGTCGCTGCCCATGTCCATCACACCGCTGGCCAACCGTCCTCACGACCACTCCCATTGCGTACACAGCGCACTGGCTGAAGCCGACGCCTTGTGCACCCGCCAGGGCCTGCGCCTGACAGCCCTGCGCCGCCGTGTGCTGGAGCTGGTGTGGCAGAGCCACAAGCCACTGGGCGCCTACGACATCCTCGCTGTGCTCAGTGAGCAGGACGGCCGCCGCGCCGCGCCGCCCACGGTGTACCGTGCGCTGGACTTCCTGCTGGAAAACGGCCTGGTACATCGCATCGCATCGCTCAACGCCTTCATCGGCTGCAGCCACCCCGAGCACGTGCACCAAGGCCAGTTCCTGATCTGTCGGGCCTGCCATGTGGCCATCGAGCTCGAGCAAAGCAGCATCAGCGAGGCCATCATCAACAGCGCCAAAGGCGTGGGTTTCACGGTCGAGACCCAGACCGTGGAAGTGGTCGGCCTGTGCGGTAACTGCCGGAGCGCGGCATGAGCGACGCCCTGATTCGCCTGGAGCAGGTCGGCGTCACCTTTGGCGGTGAGGCGGTGCTCGACAGCATCGACCTGTCGGTCGCCCCAGGCCAGATCGTCACCCTGATTGGCCCCAACGGGGCGGGCAAGACGACCCTGGTGCGCGCCGTACTTGGCCTGCTCAAGCCACATCGCGGCAAGGTATGGCGCAAACCCAAGCTGCGCATTGGCTACATGCCGCAGAAGATTCAGGTTGATGCCACGCTGCCGCTGTCGGTGCTGCGCTTCTTGCGCCTGGTGCCCGGCGTAGACCGCGCGGCAGCCTTGTCGGCGCTGCAGGAAGTGGGCGCCGAGCAGGTCATCGACAGCCCGATCCAGACTATTTCCGGCGGCGAAATGCAACGCGTGCTGCTGGCCCGCGCCTTGCTGCGCGAACCCCAGTTGCTGGTGCTAGACGAACCGGTACAAGGTGTGGACGTGGTCGGCCAGACCGAGCTTTACAACCTCATCACCCGCCTGCGCGACCGCCACGGCTGCGGCGTACTGATGGTGTCCCACGACCTGCACCTGGTCATGAGCGCTACCGACCAGGTGGTGTGCCTGAACCGCCACGTGTGTTGCTCGGGTCACCCTGAGCAAGTCAGCGGTGATCCGGCGTTCGTCGAGCTGTTCGGCAAGACCGCATCGAGCCTGGCCATCTACCACCACCATCACGACCACAGCCACGACCTGCATGGCTCGGTGGTCGCCCCTGGCACCCATGTTCACGGAGAGCACTGCAAGCATGGCTGATTTTCTTCTCTACGCCTTGCTTGCCGGCTTGTCCCTGGCACTGGTTGCCGGCCCACTGGGCTCCTTCGTGGTATGGCGGCGCATGGCCTATTTTGGCGACACCCTGTCTCACGCCGCGCTGCTCGGTGTGGCCCTGGGCTTTGCCCTGGATGTCAGCCCGGCACTGGCAGTAACCGTGGGCTGCCTATTGCTGGCGATTCTGCTGGTGACATTGCAGCAACGCCAGCCGCTGGCCTCCGACACCCTCCTGGGTATCCTGGCCCCCAGCACCTTGTCGCTGGGCCTGGTGGTGCTGAGCTTCATGCACGATGTGCGCATTGACCTGATGGCTTACCTGTTCGGCGATCTGCTGGCCATCAGCACCACCGACCTGGCCTGGATCCTCGGCGGCAGTGCACTGGTCCTGCTGCTGCTCGCTGTGCTGTGGCGGCCGCTGCTGGCGGTTACCGTGCACGAAGAACTGGCCATGGTAGAAGGCCTGCCCGTGGCCGGCCTGCGCTTGGCGCTGATGCTGCTGATCGCAGTGGTTATTGCGGTTGCCATGAAAATTGTTGGCGTGTTGCTGATCACCTCGCTACTGATCATTCCCGCGGCTGCGGCACAGCGTCACGCCCGCTCACCAGAGCAGATGGCCCTGGGTGCCAGCCTGCTGGGTGTCACCGCAGTCTGCGGCGGCCTGGCCATGTCCTGGTTCAAGGACACCCCCGCCGGGCCCTCGATCGTGGTCTGCGCCGCGGTGCTATTCTTGCTGAGCCTGGCCCTGCCAAAACGCTGAAACGCAGGGCGTGTGCAGGCACGCCTTGCAACCTTTGCCCGGTAAAGGGTCTGTAAGGCCTATTTTCGAGCGTGCGCACCTGGGTGTAGACTTGCTCGCTTTTTGCGCAAATAGAGAGTCGCAGGAATGAAGCCGTTCGCCTCCCGTTATCTGCTTGTTGCCGCGTTTTCCCTGATCCTGGCTGCCTGTTCCAATGCGCCGGTCGAACAGGCCACCGCACCTGCTCAAGCAGATGCCTGGCAGCAGTTGCAACAGAACATCGCCAGCAACGAGCTGGCTACCGCCGAAGACCAGCTGGCAGCACTGCAGGCTCAGTCGCCGGATGATGCACGCCTGGAGCAATACCAGCGCCAACTGGCCGAAGCTTACCTGCAACGTAGCCAGATCGTCCTGCAGAAGGGCGATGTGAACGCGGCAGCTACCGCGCTCGCCCGTGCCCGGGCACTGATGCCGCAGGCACCAGCGGTGACCGGCGGGGATGCCGTGACACAGGCCCGCAAGGCCGAGCTGGAAAAGGCTGAGGCTGCGCTGAAAGCCGCCGAAGCCAAGCCCAAGGCACGCATCATCGACCCGACAGCGCCAAGTACCGTGGTGGCCTTGAAGACCACTGACAGCCGCGCGCTGCGCCGCCAACTGGACGACATTGCCGCCGATGTGGTGAGTTACCAGTGTGAAGTGGTATTCCAGGTACCACGCACCGAGGATGCACCTTGGCTGAAGACCTTGCTGGAAAAGCGTGTGCGCAAGATTGACAGTGGGTTCGAGCTGAAGCAGAAGCATGAGATTCAGCGCTCGCTGCCGGCACAGGTGGTGCTGGTCCCCCATCAGCAGTAAACGCTTCGCGGGTAAACACGCTCCTACATCAGGAGCGGGTTTACCCGCAAAAAGGCCTTATCAGGCAGGAACAGCTTCAGCTGCCGCCTCCCGCTCCCACACCCGGTGGCCTTCAACCGCTTTGACAAAGGCATCCACTGCCTTCTGCTCATCCCCGAGCAACAGCCCCTTGTCCTCCTTGAGCCCCAACGCTTTCGCCAATTCCTTGGTCAGCACCAGCGCCTTCAGGTGCTTGTAGCCCTCCAGCACGAAGTGCTTGGCCAATCCGCTAGCCGCCAGCGCATCCGTAGAGGCCTTGCCCGCAGGCACGACAATCCCGTCGAACATGATCGAAGGCATCCCCTCCATCGACGCCGCTACTGGCAGTTGCTTGCCATCCGCCGCCTTCACCGGCGCCGAGGTCGGCCCCAGCAGCATCGGCCGGGCACTGTGCGCTTCCAGGGCCTTGACCAGTTTGTCCACGCTGGCAGCGTCCACGCCATCGGCAACCAGCACGGCAATTTTGCGCCCCTTGATACCCACCGAACCTGGGTGGTTCATCTGGCTCAGCGCAGGCGATTGCGCCAGCTGGCTACCCTTCACCTGCACCGTACCCGCTTTCGGCGCAGGGAGGCCCAGGTTGGCCGCAACCGCCGCCGCCAGCTTCAGGTCGATGTTGGCCAGAATTTCATTCACTTCCCGGGCGCGGATATGTTCACGCTCCACTTTGCCCAACTCGAAGCTGTAAGCCTTGATGATGTGCTGTTGCTCGGTCGGGCTCATGCTCTGGAAGAACAGCCGAGCCTGCGAGAAGTGATCGCCGAACGACTCACTGCGCTGGCGAATCTTGTGCGCATCGATACGCTCCTGATAGCTCTCGAAGCCGCCGTCTTGCGCCGCAGGCGGGGTTTCCTTCGGCCAGCCGCCATCAATCGAGTTGGGCTCGTAGGACGCCCGGCCCTTGTGCACGACGTGCTGGTGCAGCGCATCACGCTGGTTGTTGTGGTTCGGCGCTACCGGCCGGTTGATCGGGATCTGATGGAAGTTCGGCCCACCCAGGCGGCTGATCTGGGTATCGGTGTACGAGAACAGCCGGCCCTGCAGCAGCGGGTCGTTGGTAAAGTCGATACCTGGCACGATATGGCCTGGGCAGAACGCCACCTGTTCGACCTCGGCAAAGAAATTGTCCGGGTTGCGGTTGAGCACCATCTTGCCCAGCGGCGTGACGGGTACCAGTTCCTCCGGGATGATCTTGGTCGGGTCCAACAGGTCGAAGTCGAATTTGTGTTCGTCAGCCTCAGGCACAATCTGCACGCCCAGCTCCCACTCCGGGTAGTCACCGGTTTCGATGGCTTCCCATAGATCACGGCGCTGGAAGTCGGTGTCCTTGCCCGCCAGTTTCTGGGCTTCGTCCCACAGCAGGGAATGCACGCCCTGGCGTGGTTTCCAATGAAACTTGACGAAGCTCGCCACGCCCTCGGCATTGATCAGGCGGAAGGTATGAACGCCAAAGCCTTCCATCATTCGAAGGCTGCGCGGGATGGCGCGGTCAGACATGGCCCACATGACCATATGAGCCGACTCCGGCACCAGCGAGACGAAATCCCAGAAGGTGTCATGAGCCGAACCGCCGGTCGGTATCTCGTTGTGTGGCTCTGGCTTCACCGCGTGGACAAAATCGGGGAACTTGATGGCATCTTGGATGAAAAAGACCGGCATATTGTTGCCGACCAAGTCGAAATTGCCTTCATCTGTATAGAACTTGACGGCAAAGCCCCGTACATCTCGAACCGTGTCGCCAGAACCGCGTGGGCCCTGAACCGTCGAAAAGCGGACAAAAACCGGGGTGATCTTTTCCGGATCTTGCAGGAAGCCGGCCTTGGTCAGCTCGGCGTGGTTGCCATAGCTCTGGAAAAACCCGTGTGCCCCGGTACCGCGTGCGTGCACGATGCGTTCGGGGATACGCTCATGGTCGAAGTGGGTGATTTTCTCGCGCATGATGAAGTCTTCAAGCAGCGAAGGCCCGCGATCACCCGCCTTGAGGGAGTTCTGGTTGTCAGCAATGCGCACGCCTTGGTTGGTTCGCAGCGCATGCCCGGTCGCATCGCTACGGTCGGCCTCCAGGCTCTGCAGCTTGGCATTGGTGTTGGCCCTGTCAGGGGTCTGGGTACCGGCGGCCTCGCTGTGCTTGGGCGCATCCGTTTTCTTGCTGGGCATGATCGGCTCTCCTCATCAGTCTTAAGGCGTGCCCGTTCAGGGCTTGTCCAAGTAGTGACTGGAGGGCGTTGCCGAGCGTTCAATCAGGATTACCGGTTGTCGCGATATGCCCGATGGATTGGTGCATGACGAAATAAATGCTAAGAACAGCTATAGGAAAAGGCTAAAATGCGCGACCCCAGCTAACCGCTGACCCAAATTTCAATGCGCCCCACAAGGTTCGCTACGTGATCGAGTTCCAACAGGTACATAAAACCTACCGCGTTGCCGGTAGGGAAATCCCCGCACTGAATCCGACCAGCCTGACCATCGAAGATGGCCAGGTGTTCGGCCTGATCGGCCATTCCGGCGCTGGCAAAAGCACCATGCTGCGCCTGATCAACCGCCTGGAGGAGCCCTCCGGCGGCACAATCATCGTCGACGGCGAAGACGTCACCGCGTTCAACGCCAGCCAGTTGCGCGGCTTCCGCCAGCAGGTCGGGATGATTTTCCAGCACTTCAACCTGCTGGCTTCCAAGACCGTCGCCGACAACGTCGCCCTGCCACTGACCCTGGCCGGTGAGCTGTCGCGCAGCGAAATCGACAAGCGCGTCACCGAGCTACTGGCTCGCGTTGGCCTGTCGGACCACGCCAAAAAGTACCCGGCGCAGCTGTCCGGCGGCCAGAAGCAGCGCGTCGGCATCGCCCGCGCCCTGTCCACCAACCCGAAGATTCTGCTATGCGACGAGGCCACCAGTGCCCTCGACCCGCAAACCACGGCCTCGGTCCTGCAACTGCTGGCCGAGATCAACCGTGAACTGAAGCTGACCATCGTGCTGATTACCCACGAGATGGACGTGATCCGCCGTGTCTGCGACCGCGTGGCCGTGATGGACGCCGGTCAGATCGTCGAGCAAGGCTCGGTGGCCGAGGTGTTTCTGCACCCACAGCACCCCACCACCAAGCGCTTCGTCCAGGAAGACGAGCAGGTCGACGAAGGCGAGCAGCGCGACGACTTTGCCCACGTGCCAGGCCGCATCGTACGCCTGACCTTCCAGGGCGACGCCACCTACGCACCGCTGCTGGGCACCGTGGCCCGCGAAACCGGTGTGGACTACAGCATCCTCGCCGGGCGTATCGACCGCATCAAGGATGTCCCCTATGGCCAGCTCACTCTCGCCCTGATCGGCGGAGACATGGAAGCGGCGTTCGCCCGCTTCAAGGCAGCTGACGTACATATGGAGGTACTGCGTTGATGGACGCCCTGAATTTCTTTGCCAACGTCGATTGGGCCGAAATCTGGCTGGCCACCGTCGATACCATGATCATGCTGTTCGGCTCGCTGTTCTTCACCGTGCTGCTGGGCCTGCCACTGGGCGTGCTGCTGTTCCTCTGCGGGCCAAAGCAGATGTTCGAACAGAAGGGCGTCTATGCGCTGCTGTCGCTGGTGGTCAACATCCTGCGCTCGCTGCCATTCATCATCTTGCTGATCGTGATGATCCCGTTCACCGTGCTGATCACCGGTACCTCGCTGGGCGTTGCAGGCGCCATCCCGCCGCTGGTGGTGGGTGCCACGCCGTTCTTTGCGCGCCTGGTTGAAACCGCCTTGCGTGAAGTGGACCGCGGCATCATCGAAGCCACCCAGTCGATGGGCGCCACCACTCGCCAGATCATCACCAGTGCGCTGCTGCCGGAAGCCCGTCCGGGCATCTTCGCGGCCATAACGGTAACCGCCATCACCCTGGTTTCTTACACTGCCATGGCCGGTGTGGTGGGTGCCGGTGGCCTTGGTGACCTGGCTATCCGCTTCGGTTACCAGCGTTTCCAGACCGATGTGATGGTAGTGACCGTGGTACTGCTGCTGGTACTGGTTCAAGTCCTGCAGAGCGTGGGCGACAAACTGGTCGTGCATTTTTCCCGTAAGTAACCCCAATGGGGTCGGCCTGGCCGACCCGTTCGGGGGCCGTCGCGGCCCTCACAAGGAGTGATCAATGAAGAAGCTGCTTGCTGTCGCTGCCGCTGTCGCGGCCTTCTCGGCCCAGGCCGATACCCTTACCGTCGCCGCCACCCCGGTGCCGCACGCCGAGATCCTCAACTTCGTCAAACCACAACTGGCCAAAGAAGGCGTAGAGCTGAAGGTCAAGGAATTCACCGACTACATCCAGCCGAACGTGCAGGTGGCCGAAAAGCGCCTGGACGCCAACTTCTTCCAGCACCAGCCTTACCTGGATGAGTTCAACAAGGCCAAGGGTACCCAGCTGGTGAGCGTGGCAGGCGTGCACATCGAGCCACTGGGCGTGTATTCGTCCAAGATCAAGAAACTGGACGAGCTGTCCTCCGGCGCCACCGTGGTCATCCCCAACGACGCCACCAACGGCGGCCGCGCCTTGCTGCTGCTGGACAAGGCTGGCGTGATCAAGCTCAAGGACAACAAGAACATCCTGTCGACCGTGAAGGATGTTGCCGAGAACCCGAAAAACGTGAAGTTCCGCGAGCTGGAAGCCGCCACCATCCCGCGTGTGCTGACCCAGGTAGATGCCGCCCTGATCAACACCAACTACGCGCTGGAAGCCAAGCTGAACCCGGAAAAAGACGCGCTGGCCATCGAGGGCAGCGACTCGCCTTACGTGAACATCCTGGTTGCCCGCCCGGACAACAAGGACTCGGACGACATGAAGAAACTGGCGGCTGCACTGCACTCGCCTGAGGTGAAGCAGTTCATCATCGAGAAGTACAAAGGCGCTGTGGTTCCAGCGTTCTGAGCCAACATCCCCGGGGCCGCTTTGCGGCCCTTTCGCGACGCAAGGCCGCTCCCACAAAGTAAGGCGTACGCCGATCCATGTGGGAGCAACTGTCTTGCTCAATTTCTGAAAGCTGGCGCGATCCGTGTGGGAGCGGCCTTGTGTCGCGAAAGGCCTGCGCAGCAGGCCCAGCACTTTCAATCCCGCTTGACCAGCCCCGGCAACTGCGCCCCCAGCTTCTGGTTGTTGAACGGCGCCCGAATGAACCCACGCTGTCGCCCATCCGGCCCGACAATCGCCAGGTTACCGCTGTGATCCACGGTATACCCCGGCTTGCTGGTATCCGCCGGAATGAACGGAATGCTCAAGGCATTGGCCAGCTTCTGGGTATCCTCGATCGAGCCCGCCACACCGACAAAGTCTTTGTCGAAATAGCCCAGATACTGCTTCAGCTGGTTCGGCGTGTCGCGGTTAGGGTCCACGCTCACCAACACCACCTGCAGCCGGTCGACGGTATCCTTGGGCAGCTCGCTCTTCACCTGGCGCAGCTGGGCCAGGGTGGTCGGGCAGATGTCCGGGCAGTAGGTGTAGCCAAAGAACAGCAGCGACCATTTGCCCTTGAGGTCATCCATCTGCACCGGCTGGCCGTCCTGATTGGTCATGGTGACATCAGCCACGGCGCGGCTCTGCGGCAGCAGGATGATGCCCGCATCAATCAGCTCGGCAGGGTTGGGCTGGTCACGACCATTTAGCACCTTGTTGACGGTCAGGCCCAGGATCAACGCGACCAGGGCAACGAGGATGAAGACGGTTTTCTGGGTTCGGGTCATAGGCTCAGCAACAGGTAGTGGTCAAGGAGCAATGCGATGAACAGCGCGAACAGGTAGCCGATAGAGTACTTGAAGGTGCCGATCGCCGCGTGCGGCCGGCTGCTACGGTACAACACCCAGGCCCAATGCAGGAAGCGCAGGCCCAAGCCCAGGGCACAGGCCAGGTACAGCGGGCCACTCATGTGGATGGCATACGGGAGCAGGCTCACCGCCAGCAGGATCAGGGTGTACAGCAGGATATGCAGTTTGGTGTAGCGCTCGCCGTGGGTCACCGGCAACATCGGGATATCGGCCTTGGCGTATTCCTCCTTGCGGTGGATGGCCAGCGCCCAGAAATGCGGCGGGGTCCAGGCGAAAATGATCAGCACAAGCAGCAAGGGTTCGGCACTGACATGGCCGCTTACCGCCACCCAGCCGAGCAACGGCGGAGCGGCACCGGCCAGGCCACCGATGACGATGTTCTGTGGCGTGGCGCGCTTGAGAAAGCCGGTGTAGAGCACCGCATAACCGAGTAATGAGGCCAGGGTCAGCCAGGCGGTGAGGGCGTTGGTGAATACCAGCAGCAGGACCATGCCCAGCAGCGCCAGGGCCAAGGCGAACAACAGCGCCGCCAGGGGCTCGACTCGGCCTTGGGCCAAAGGCCGTTTGTGGGTGCGTGCCATCAGCGCATCGATGCGCCGATCCACCACATGATTGACCACTGCCGCGCCACCCGCGCACAGGCCAATGCCCAGGTTGCCGAACAACAGCACGCTCCAGCTGACGCCTGCCCGGGTGGCCAGGAACATGCCCGCCAGCGAGGTGATCAGCATCAGCACCACCACCTTGGGCTTGGTCAGCTCAAGGTAATCGCGCCAGCGGGCCCGTCGTACGCTTAGAAGCGTCGCCACGAGTCGTTCCTCATGTGATGGGAAATGCCCACCCCGACCACCGGCCGCAGACGCCAACCATGGCCGACACCCATACGAACCTTGTCGACCACTCGAATGCGGTAGTTCACCAGCACCATGCTCAGCAGCAGCATCGCCCCGCCGGCATTATGCGCAACAGCCACCGCCAGCGGCAGGTGGAACACCACGTTGCTGATGCCCAGGCCCACTTGCAAGGCCAGCGCCAGCAGCACCAGCCGCGCCAGGCCGGGGAGACCACAGCGGTGCAGCTTCCAGCTGAGCATCAACAGCACACAGGTCACCAGCAGCGCGCCCAACCTGTGGCTGATGTGGATGGCCGTGCGCGCATCACTGTCCAACTGCCCGCCAAGGTAATTGGGGCCGACGTGCTGGGTCAGGTGGAAGCCGTTGCTGAAATCCGCCGCTGGCCACCACTGGCCATGGCAGGTCGGCAGGTCGATGCAGGCCACGGCTGCGTAGTTGGCGCTGACCCAACCGCCCAGGGCAATCTGGCCGATTACCACCAGCAGCGCCAGTGCAGCGATCCGGCGCAGGCTCAGCGGCAGTTTCGGCAAGGGCGCAAAGGCCCGGGACAGACGCAGAGACAACAGGAACAGCAAGCTCAACGTGGTAAAGCCACCCAGCAAGTGCGCCGTGACCACCTGCGGCCATAGTTTCAGGGTGACCGTCCACATACCGAAGGCTGCCTGGGCCAGCACCACACCCAGTAGCAGCATCGGCAGGCGATAAGGCTGCCCATCGCGTGCATGCCGGCGCATTGCCTGGAACGCGAGCAGGGCGATCACCACGGCCAGGCTACCGGCAAAGTAGCGGTGGACCATCTCCGCCCAGCCCTTGGCGGCTTCCACCGGGTGCTCCGGAAAGTGCAGCTCGGCATGGGCCAACTGCGCTTCACTCTTGGGCACGCTGATAAAGCCATAGCACCCCGGCCAGTCGGGGCAACCGAGGCCGGCGTGGGTCAGGCGGGTATAGGCACCAAGCAGGACGACCAGCAGTGCCAGCAGGGTGGCGAACACAGCAAGGCGAAATCCAGGTCTGGCCATGGCAGGCTCCTAGCCGATGTTGGACAGCTTGAGCAGGTGGCGCAGGTCATCCAGCACATGCTTGCCGTTGACCTTGCCGTCGTAGCGCAGCACCAGGTTGCCGTGCGGGTCGACGATCCACAGCTGCGGGCCGGGCTCGGCAACCTTCTGCTGGTAGCGTTGCGCATCCAGCGGGTAGCGCTGCAACTGCGGGTACTCGCGGCCGAGCAGTGCCTGATAGTCGGCACTCAGCGGCTGGGCGGCGGCCAGCGCATGGCTGGCGCGGCTGGCATCACGCCCCAGCCCGACCTGAATCTGCCGAGCCAGGTACACCAGGCGCTGACAGTCTTCGGTGCAGGCCTGGGGCGCGCTGACCAGCAACTGCCAGCGCTCGTCCTGGCCCGCCACGCCGAGATCGGCACGGCTTTCCCCATTGCCAATCATGGCGCCATGGTAGCTGCGGCCTTCCGGCACCCAGAATTTGAGCTTGTACATGCTGGTGGCCAGAACCATCGGCCCAAGCACCACCAGCAGGATCAGCAACAGCTGCAAACGCCCACGGGCTCTGGGTTTGCTACGTTCAGGCGCGTCCAGTGGAGTGGCGGTGGCCATGGCGTTTCTCCTTGTTTTGATGCCAGCCGAAGTAGAGGTAGAGCAGAACCAGAGCGGTAGCCAGGGCAAACCACTGCACGGCATAGCCGACGTGTTTTTCGGGGCTCATGGCGACAACCGGCCAGTCCAGGCGATAGCTCGCAGGGCCCGGCTCCAGGCGCAATTCCTGGGCGAAGCCTTCGCGATCAAGCTGTTGCCATAGCTGCGCGGCATCGATAGCAGTCAACAGATGCGGCCATTGCCCGCCGATGGGGTCCGGGTGCAGCTGGAAGGTGCTACCGGGCGCGACATACACAGAGGCATCCAGCGCCAAGGCCTGGGCAGGGGTTTCGAAGTGCACCGGCACCCGGCGGTCCAGCCATGGCAGCCAGCCACGATTGATCAGCAACCACAGGCCGCTGGCTTGGTCGTGGAAGGGCTGCAGCAGCTCGACACCGGCTTTGCCGTCGCGCATGCGGTTGTCCAGCAGCACGCTGTGCTCGGCGTCGAAGCGGCCATACAGGTGCACACGGCGGAAGGCGTTGTCTTCTTTCGAGAGGAGCTGGGCGGTGGCGATCGGCGCTTCAATCCGCCTTTCCGCATAGGTGGCCAGCAGCACGCGCTTTTCCTCGGCACGGCCGAGTTGCCAGCAACCAAGCGCAATCAACCCTGGCAGCAGTGCAAGCACCACCAGCGTCGGTACCCAGCCTGGGCGAAACGGCCTCACGGGCGCCTCGCTATACTTATCCACATCACCGCATCCCCCCGGAGTAACGCCATGCTCAAGGCCGCGATTGTCCTGATGCTGTTGGCCACGATTGCCAGTCTGTTCAGTGGCCTGGTGTTTCTGGTCAAGGATGATGAAAACTCGACCCGCCTGCTCAAGGCCCTGACCGTACGGGTCACCCTGGCAGCCTTGACCATAGGCCTGGTCGCCTGGGGCTTGATCAGCGGTCAACTGGTCTCCCACGCCCCTTTCTGAAGCGCTCCTCCCTACAGGGTTTCGTATTCACAACACATAGACAAAGATGAACAACCCCACCCACACCACATCGACGAAGTGCCAGTACCAACTGGCTGCCTCGAAGCCGAAGTGTTTTTCCGGGTTGAAATGCCCGCGCAGAATACGCACGAACATCACAATCAGAATGATCGTGCCCAATGTCACGTGGGCGCCGTGAAACCCGGTAAGCATGAAAAACGTCGCACCGTAGATCCCTGAACCCAGTGTCAGCCCCAGTTTGGTATAGGCCTCGTGGTACTCGAAGGCCTGCAGCGCGATAAAGCTGATGCCCAGAACAATGGTCAGTGCCATCCAGAATTTCAGCGGCCCGCGGTGGTCACGGCGCAAGGCGTGGTGGGCAATGGTGATTGTCACACTGGAGCTGACCAGCAGGATGGTGTTGATCAGCGGCAGATGCCACGGGTCGATCACTTCCTTGGGCGGCGGGAACAGCTTGGGGTCGGGGGTGTGCAGCAGCGGCCAGGTGAATTCGAACGTTGGCCACAGCATGTGCGTAACACCTTTGGCCCCTTCGCCTCCCAGCCACGGCCCCGCCAGTACGCGGACATAGAACAGCGCACCGAAGAAGGCCAGGAAGAACATCACTTCGGAGAAGATGAACCAGCTCATGCCCCAGCGGAACGAGCGGTCCAGCTGCGGGCTGTACAACCCGGCGTGGCTCTCCTTGACCACTGCCCCAAACCAGCCGAACAGCATGTAGGCCAGAAACAACGCCCCCACGAAGAAAATCAGCGGCCCGTGCGAATCCGGGTGGCCCGCCTTCATATCGTTGAACCAGGTGCCCAGGCCGAATACCGTGATGAACATGCCGATGGTGGCGATGATCGGCCATTTGCTCTGCGCCGGAACGTAGTAGTGCTCATGACTTGCCATTGCTGTTCTCCTTCCCTTAACGGGCGCCCTGGACGTCCTGCGCCGCAACGTGCGCGACCGGCGGGTGGCGAGCGGTGATGTCGAACAAGGTGTAGGCCAGTGTCAGGTGCTTCACGCTGGCCGGCAGGTCACGGTCGACGATGAAGCGCACCGGCATCTCGATGCGTTCGCCGGGCTGCAGCACCTGCTGGGTAAAGCAGAAGCACTCGGTCTTGTGGAAGTAGGCCGCGGCCTCGGCCGGGGTAATGCTGGGTATTGCCTGCGCACTCATCGGCCGGTCGGTCGGGTTGTGGGCAATGAAGATCATCTGGTTCACCGCGCCCGGGTTGACCTCCAGCTGGTCGGCAGTGGAGTAGAAGTCCCAGACCATGTCGCTGGCATTGGTCGACATGAACTGCACCCGCACAGCACGCGTCGGGTCACTGACCTGGCTACCTTCGTATTGGCCGCCGGTCTTGCCGTTGATACCGAACGCTTTGCACATGACGTCGTAGATCGGCACCAACGCGAAGCCGAAGGCGAACATCACCACCGTCAGCATCAACAGGCGCATTACCAGGCGTTTCACCGACAGGCCGTTCATGGCGGGTTCCTATTTCACTTCCGGGGGTGTCTGGAAGGTGTGGTAGGGCGCAGGCGAGGGTATCGACCACTCAAGGCCCTCGGCGCCATCCCAGGGTTTGGCCGGTGCCGGCGCGCCACCGCGGATGCACTTGATGACAATGAACAGGAAGAAGATCTGCGTGGCGCCGAACATGAACGCGCCGATCGACGACACCATGTTGAAATCGGCGAACTGCAGGTTGTAGTCGGGGATGCGCCGTGGCATGCCGGCCAAGCCTACGAAGTGCATGGGGAAGAAGGCCATGTTCATGCCGATGAACGACAGCCAGAAGTGCAGTTTGCCGAGGGTTTCGTCGTACATGTGGCCGGTCCATTTCGGCAGCCAGTAGTAGGCCGAGGCAAAGATGCCGAAAATTGCACCAGGCACCAGTACGTAATGGAAATGCGCCACTACGAAGTAAGTGTCGTGGTACTGGAAGTCCGCCGGGGCAATCGCCAGCATCAGCCCGGAGAAACCACCGATGGTGAACAGGATGACAAAGGCGATGGCGAACAGCATCGGCGTTTCGAAGGTGAGCGAACCTTCCCACATGGTGCTGACCCAGTTGAATACCTTCACCCCGGTGGGCACGGCAATCAGCATGGTGGCATACATGAAGAACAACTCGCCGACCACCGGGATGCCGACCACGAACATATGGTGGGCCCAGACGATGAATGACAGGAAGGCAATGGCGCCGGTGGCATACACCATCGAGGTATAACCGAACAGCGGCTTGCGCGAGAACGCCGGGATGATCGAGCTGACCGCACCGAAGGCGGGCAGGATCATGATGTACACCTCAGGGTGACCGAAGAACCAGAACACATGCTGGAACAGCACCGGGTCACCACCACCTGCTGCACTGAAAAAGCTGGTACCGAAGTGGATATCCATCAGCATCATGGTTACCACGCCGGCCAGTACTGGCATCACCGCAATCAGCAGGAACGCGGTAATCAGCCAGGTCCAGACGAACAGCGGCATTTTCATCAGCGTCATGCCGGGGGCACGCAGGTTGAGGATGGTGGCAATCACGTTGATCGCCCCCATGATCGAGCTGATACCCATCAGGTGGATGGCGAAGATGAAGAAGGTGACGCTGGCTGGCGCATAGGTGGTGGAAAGCGGTGCGTAGAAGGTCCAGCCAAAGTTTGGCCCTCCGCCCGGGCTGAACAGCGTCGAGACCAGCAGCAGGAAGGCCGCCGGCAGCAGCCAGAAGCTGAAGTTGTTCATCCGTGGCAGGGCCATGTCAGGCGCGCCGATCATCAGCGGAATCATCCAGTTGGCCAGGCCGACGAAGGCCGGCATCACCGCGCCAAACACCATGATCAGGCCATGCATGGTGGTCATCTGGTTGAAGAACGCCGGCTCCACGATCTGCAAACCCGGCTGGAACAGCTCGGCGCGGATCACCATGGCAAACGAGCCACCGAGCAGGAACATGATGAAACTGAACCACAGGTACATCGTGCCGATGTCTTTATGGTTGGTGGTCAGCACCCAGCGCATCAGGCCCTTGGCCGGGCCGTGCGCATGGTCGTGGCCGTGGGCGTGGTCGTCGATCACTGCACTCATGTCCTGTCTCCTGCAATCCATTGATTGCCGCGAGTAACCCGGTTCACTTGGCTTCTGCCTGCTTCAGCGCCAGCACGTCCTTCGGCGTCACCATGTCGCCTTTGTTGTTGCCCCAGGCATTGCGCTCGTAGGTGACTACAGCAGCGATGTCGACTTCCGACAGCTGCTTGCCGAAAGCGGCCATGGCCGTGCCGGGCTTGCCATGGAAGACAATGCTCAGGTGGTCTTCCTTCGGTCCGGTGGCAATCTTCGAGCCTTTGAGCGCCGGGAACATTGGCGGCAGGCCCTGGCCTTCGGCCTGGTGACAGGCCACGCAGGTGGTGTGGTAGACCTTGTCGCCTCGCGCCACCAGCTCTTCCAGGGTCCACTCCTTGCTGGTCAGCTCCTTGAGCTTGGCGGCTTCAGCCTTGCGCTCGCCCAGCCAGGTGTCGTAATCGGCCTTGGACTTGACCTCGACCACCACCGGCATGAAGCCGTGGTCCTTGCCGCACAGCTCGGTGCACTGGCCGCGGTAGATGCCTGGCTTTTCGATACGGGTCCAGGCTTCGTTGACAAAGCCTGGGATGGCGTCGCGCTTGACCGCGAAGGCCGGCACCCACCAGGAGTGGATCACATCGGCAGCAGTGACCAGGAAGCGCACTTTCGCGCCCACCGGCAGCACCAGCGGCTGGTCGACTTCCAGCAGGTAATGCTCATCCTTGGGCGCCTTGTTGTGGATCTGGTCGGTGGGGGTGGCCAGGTTGCTGAAGAACTCCACGTCCTGGCCCAGGTACTTGTAGTGCCATTTCCACTGGTACCCCGTGACCTGGATGTCGATGTCCGAATCGCCGGCATCGTAGATGTCGATCAGCGTCTTGGTGGCCGGGATGGCCATGGCCACCAGGATCAGGAAGGGAACTACCGTCCAGAGGATTTCCACCCAGGTGTGCTCGTGGAAATGCGCAGCCTGCTGGCCGGTGGAGCGGCGGTGGATGACCATTGACCAGAACATCGCGCCAAACACCACGATGCCAATGATCACGCAGATCCAGAAGATGGTCATGTGCAGGTCGAAGACGGCGTTGGAGACTTCCGTCGCCCCTGGGTGCATGTTCACGGTCCAGGCGGCGTTTGCCTGGCCAAAAACCGACCACAACAGGAGGCCCATCCAGACATGTGGATGTCGCATCATTGCGGGTTCCCCTTCTAATTCTTGTTGTCCCGGAGGCGTGGCCTGCGGCAAGAGGGAACGGCGGTCAAGACTGCATGGCTTCGACGACCGAGCCCCTGCTAAAAGCAGTCGGGCCTCATCAACGAATCACGTTCACCGGGAGTATAGACAGCGACCAATGGCACGCAATGAAGCCTGTGAAATGAACTTCACGAAATGGCCAGATAGCCCGAAAACCGCGCGCTTGAGAGGTCATGGCGAAACAATGGCATCTGGTTATGCCAGACATGGCACACGTTTGCGCGGCTTATAACAAATACGTCTTAGGTATTCTGTATACCGAGCTAATTTAGTGTCTTCCGTTTGAAACGTAATGTCCCTGGAGTTGTCATGAACATCGCTGCTGTACGCGAGCAGGTAAGCCAAGCCCATCAACATGAAGGCCAGACCGGCCAATTGAAACAGCGTCTCGAGCTGCAACTGCCCCACCTGCACCCCTCGATCCAACTGCCTGAGCAGGACGCCCAGGGTACTTTGGCGCGCTTCGTCAGCGCCTACATCGATCAGGTTCCGGAACTGCTGGAGGCCGCCCACGAGGTCGCCCGCGAAGCCGGGATCGAATCGCAGATCAAACCTGTACTGAAAATTGCCGAAGCCTACTTCCTGCAGCCGCCCAGCGTGATGCAAGGGCATGTAGGCCTGGACTGCCTGCTGGATGAAGCGTACCTGGCGCACCGCCTGGTGGAAGAGGTGAATGACTTGTACATTCGCCACTTCCAGCAGCCGTTGATCCCGGTCGACACCACGGTCGCCAACCTGATTGCCCACCAGTTGATTGGCGAAAGCTTTGCCAACCAGCTGGATGAAGTGGTGCACCACTCGGTCGACGAAATGCTCAATGACGAGAGCTTTGCGGTTGAATCGGTGGAGGCTTATCGAGAGAAGCTGAGCAGCCCGGCAACTGGCGAGGCGTGGAAGCGCTGGCCGTGCCTTTCGCGCCAACTGGGTGTCGAGCTGGGTCAGCCGGCCTGATAGACCTGTAACGGCCTAGGTGCATCGGTGGTTCGGCGCAGGCCGTCGTAGGAGCGGGTTCACCCGCGAAAGGGCCAGCCCTGCTGGCCAATCTCCACCCGCCGATCACCGTTGCCGCCGCTACCGTATTCGCGGGTAATCCCGCTCCTACGCCCCAACCCCCGCTGTAGTCCGCAACCGGCCCTCGATCCGACGCTTCAGGCGCCGCTGCTCTATCAGCAACCGTGACCCATTGGCAGAATTGCTGCGGCTCCAGTCCTCCAGCAACTCAAGGCACGAGTGGTCGATATAGCTCAAGTTCCCCAGCGGCACATGCAGCGTGGTGCCCGCCGGTACGGTATCCAGCACCTGGGTCAGCGCCGGCACCTTCAGGAAGGTCGCCGCGCCACTGAGGCGCAGTTCCATGTGCCCATCCTTGGCCAGGCTCACCAGGTTGATCTTCAGCCGCGCCGCCTTGAACGCCAGCTTCAGCAAGGTCAGGGCAAAGCCCAGCAGCACACCGGTCAGCAGGTCGGTAAAGATGATCGCCAGCGCAGTCGCCGCGTAGGTGAACATCGGCATGCGCCCATAACGGCCCAGCCCGCGAAACGCCTTGAAGTCGACCAGTTTGACCCCGGTAAACACCAACACCCCCGCCAAGCTCGCCACCGGGATCTGCTGCAGCACGCTGCTCAGCGCCACCACGAAGGCCAGCAACCACAAGCCATGGAAGATTGCCGAGGCCCGGGTTTGCGCCCCGGCCTGGACGTTGGCCGAGCTGCGCACGATTACCCCGGTCATCGGCAGGGCACCCAGCACCCCGCACAGCATGTTGCCGATGCCCTGAGCCGACAGTTCGCGGTCGAAGTCCGAACGCTGGCCGCTGTGCATGCGGTCCACTGCTGCGGCCGACAGCAAGGTTTCGGCGCTGGCAATGAACGCCAGGGCAAAGGCGGCCACCAACAGGGCAGGGTCGGCCAGCTGCATCAGGTCCGCCGGACGAAGCCAGTCGATGGCCTCGGACAGGTCGGCCGGTACCTGTACGCGGTTCACCGGCAAGGCCAGCCACAGGCTGATAGCGGTCATGCTGGCCACGCCGAGTAATGCACCCGGCACAAAACGCAGCCGCTGCGGCCGCAAGCGCTCCCAGCCCCACATGATGGCGATGGTCCCCAGGCCCAGCGCACCAGCCATCCAGCCGGCGCCGGTGCTCTCCTGTGGCAGGGCTGCCGACAACGTTGCCGGGAACGCCAGCAGGTTCTGCAGGCCCGACGGTTGCGGCGCCGTGTCGAACATCACATGCACCTGCGAAAGCACGATCAACACGCCAATCCCCGCGAGCATGCCGTAAACCACCGCCGGCGCGGTCACGCGGAACCAGCAGCCCAGGCGCAAGCGACCGGCCAGCAACTGCAACAGGCCGGCCAGCAACAGGATCGGCCCGAGCATGGCCATGCCGTGCTGGCGTACCAGCTCGAACACCAGTACCGCCAGACCGGCCGCGGGGCCGCTGACCTGTAGCGGCGACCCAGCAAGGAAACCGACGACAATGCCGCCAATAATCCCAGTAATCAGGCCTTTTGCCGGCGGCATGCCAGAAGCGATCGCAATGCCCATGCACAACGGCAGGGCCACCAGGAAGACCACCACCGACGCCAGCAACTCACGCGGCAGGGCCGCTTTCAACTGTGTAATGTTCACCGTGTTTCTCCTTTCTCTAGTCGCACGGCCATTCCCCTGGCCGTGGGCACGTTTGCCCCTGACAGGCGCGCAGGCGCGGGCCGCCAGCGAGTACGCCGGCAGGGCAGTCAGGGAATTCAAGGCAGCCGAATGCCGTGCCACACCCCTGCAGGGTGCAGCCGGCTATCAAGGTTCTAGCAGCGGACGGGTCGCTTAGTAGCGGCCTCTCGGAGTGGCGCAGGGAACGGGTTCACCCGCGGCCAAGGGCAGGAAGCTGTCGCTGGCGGCGTCGTAGGCTTCGATCTTGCTGGTCTCGATGTCGTACACCCAACCATGAATGAACAGCTCACCGGCTGCCAGGCGCGAAGCCACCGAAGGATGGGTGCGCAAGTGATGCAACTGGGCGATGACGTTCTCTTTGGTCAGCACTTGCATCGTCTCGTGTTCGCTGCCGCAGGAGCAGTTGTTCTCGACCACGGTGCGGGCCACTTCAGCGTGTCGCAACCAGGCGCCAACGGTAGGCATCTTGGTCAGCGACTGCGGGTTGAGTACCGCACGCATGGCGCCACAGTCGGAGTGGCCACAGATGATGATGTGGTGAACTTTAAGCGCCATTACGGCGTACTCGATGGCGCTGGAAACGCCGCCGTTCATCTGGCCGTAAGGCGGTACCACGTTACCCACGTTACGGGTCACGAACAGGTCGCCTGGCGAGCTCTGGGTGATCAGCTCGGGAACGATGCGCGAGTCGGCACAGGTGATGAACATGGCGCGTGGTGTTTGCGCGGTGGCGAGCTTCTTGAACAGCTCTTGCTGATCGGGGAAAACATCATGGTGAAAGCGCAGGAAGCCGTCGACGATGTGCTTAAGGGCAGCATCGGCGCTTTCCGCGGGGACCTGCGGTACGACCTTGGATGGGTCCTTGACGGGCATGATTCATCCTCTTGACGGTGTGTAGGTAAATCCATTTTACCGGTGAAAGATTCAGGCTATGCAGGGTTTTAGATGACACGCACGGGCCATAGATCACAGTCGCTGTGGACTTATTACCTACGCTAGCGGGGAAAACTTAACTGAAACTTAATTCGAAGGCTCTAGAACGGGCGTTCCAGATGAAAAAGGCGGGAACTGGATAATAGCAAAAAAACATCAGCTGCCAATATGTATTAGCGCAATTATTGGTTGTTATTAGTTGCGTTGTGAGCAATGCGCAGCCCTTGGTGGGGCGGATTTATGTCAGAACAGCGCCATCTGCCCACCCGGCGGGCAGAACGCCGAGCAATCCAGCGCCTGCGCCTCGCGCCCTTCGAAGTCCAGCCGTTTCATTGCCTTGGCAAAGCGCTGCGCCAGCAACTCGGCAAACACCCCTTCACCACGCATGCGCACACCGAACCGGCTGTCATACAGCTCGCCACCACGGCTCTGGCGGATCAGGCTCAACACATGCGCTGCCCGCTGCGGGTAATGGTCCTGCAACCACTGCTCAAACAACGGCGCCACCTCCAGCGGCAGGCGCAGCATCATGTACGCCGCACTTTGCGCACCGGCCTCCTTGGCCGCCTCCAACAGGCGTTCCAGCTCACTGTCGTTGATCATCGGAATCATCGGCGAACACAAAACACCCACCGGTACGCCCGCTTCACGCAATACCCGGATGGCCCTCAACCTCGCACCGGGTGAGGCCGCTCGGGGTTCGAGCACGCGCTTGAGGTTGTCGTCCAGCGTGGTCAGGCTGATCATCACCCGTGCCAGGCGCTGGCGGGCCATCTCGGCCAGCAGGTCAAGGTCGCGCAGCACCAGTGAACCCTTGGTGACAATGGTCACCGGGTGACGAAAACGCAGTAACACTTCGAGCAAGCGCCGGGTCAGTAACTGTTCCCGCTCAATCGGCTGGTACGGGTCGGTGTTGGAGCCCAGATTGATCGGCGCGCACACGTAGCCCGGTTTGCTCAATTGCTGTGCCAGCACCTCGGCGGCGTTGGTCTTGGCAATCAGTTTGGTTTCGAAATCCAGGCCGGGAGAAAGGTCCCAGTAGGCGTGTGAGGGGCGGGCATAGCAGTAGATGCAGCCATGCTCGCAGCCACGGTAAGGGTTGATGGAGCGATCGAAAGGGAGGTCGGGTGAAGTGTTGCGGCTGATCACCGACTTGGCTGTCTCAATCCGCACCTCGGTGCCCTGGGTTTGCGGCACTTCCTGGTACCAGCCATCATCTTCCGCCACTGAGCGACCAGGGGCAAAGCGATTATGTGGGTTGTGCGCCGTGCCACGGCCCTTTTGCGGTGCTGGAGTAATCATGGCTCACCTGAATACTGTATTCATATACAGTATCGTGCGCGCCGGGATCTTTCCAGCACCTCTGGTCTGACTACTTCAGGCCATGCCAGTTGAGATACGCTGCCTGGCTCGATTGCCGCCCAAGAAACGCCTCGATGCCTTCACGCAATGGGCGCGATGCCCCTGGGACGAACAGTGCTTCCTGCAGTGCCCGCCCCGTGGCTCCGTTCAACAGGCCCTCGGCTTCGAAGCGGGTGAACACATCGAAGGCATGCACATCCGACCACAGGTAGGCGTAGTAACCCGCATCGTAGCCGTTCACAAGGTGGTCGAAGGCATGCGCCGGATGTTCAAAGTCAGCGAGTGGCCAGTAACCGCAACGCGCGCGGGCATCACCCAGTCGCTGTTCAAAGGTCCTGCCATCGTTTGGTGTGCCATGCAGGTCCATGTCGAACAGCGCCAGGCACAGATCACCCGCGATTTCCTCCACGCCCTGCTGCCGTAGCTGCCGCAGGCACTCATTGGCTTGCTTGCGGGATAGTTGGCGGCCGTCGTGCGTGCGCGCCGAGATCGCGACCAGGTAGTCCGCGTCCCAGACCCAACGTTCGAACAGCTTGCCGAACAACTCCACACCATCGGTGCCCAGCTCGGTCACATTGGACATGACATGGTTCGTCGTACGTACCAGCAGGTGGTGCAAGGCATGACCGAATTCATGGAAAAGCTTGCGCAGTGACAAATGATCGAGCAACGGCTGTAAACCTGGCAGCGCTTGCGGCACATCACTGAACACCGCCACCGAGGCTGCCTGGTAGATACCCTCTGCATCGACCCGGCGATTCCTTACATAGGTGGTGAACACCGCGTCTGGCTGCTTGCCTGCGTGTTGCACGGCATCCAGATACAGAAAGCCAATGAAAGCGCTGTCCTGCCACACCTCGAACGGCTGCACGCTGTCATCCCAGACAGGCAGCGCTTTGGGCTGCAGCACTGCACCAAACAACGTCTGCGCCAATTGCTGCAACGCACTGACAACAGTATTCAGCGGGAAGTAATCGCGCAGCGCTTCGGCAGGAAACGCGCTGCGCGAAGCACACCGCAGGTACTCGAAATCCCAGGGTTGGGGTTTGCCCAGGCCCTGCTCGGCAGCCCAACACTCCACCTGCGAACGCCACCGCAACATGGCAGGTCGCACATGATCGGCCAGATCGTGGAGAAAGCCGCGCACCTGGTCTACCGAACCGGCACTCTTCACCTGCAGGCTCTGCTCCAGATGGCCGGAGTAACCGAGCAGGAGGGCCTTCTCCTCAAGCAATTGCGCCAGTTGCTGCAGATACCAGCGGTTGTCCTGTTGCCGATCATGGCTGACGCCGCGGGCGTGAAAAGCCCGGTACACCCGCTCACGGAACTGGCGGTTGGCAGCATGTTTGAGCACCTCACGCGTAGTCACCGTGTCACACGCAATCAACCACCCCTGCTTACCTGCTTGCTGTGCGCTTGCAGCCAATTCGTCACGTACCCGCTGTGGGATGCCGCTCAGCTCCGCTTCATCGGTGATGTTCAACCCAGGCCGGTCGATGTTGCTGCGGAACGCCTCGCGTGCAGTGCCAATCTGCGCTTGAAGGTCTGCCAGATGCGCTTTGCCTGCGGTGTCGAGTAACGCCCCACTAGCGGCGAACTTGTCCAGGTGCCAACGCAAGGTGGCGCGCTTCCCGACATCCAGTTGCTTGCCGATGTCACTGCCGGCCAAGCGTGCATACAGGTCATACAAACCCGTGTTGGCGAATTTTTGCTCGAAGCGCGCCGTCACTTTCCCGTAGAAATCGATGATGGGGTTGGCCCACGCCGCATCCCGGCCGACCAGCGGTGAGGCGGCATACAACACTGCCAGCAGCCGGCTATCCAGCCCATCCACCGCCATCACCATGCCATCCCAGGTGGGCATGGCCCGCTGGTCCAGGATGATGCGTTCGACACCTTGCTCGTGCGCCAACAGCACGTCAGCGAACGCCGCCTGCATGTTTTCGAGGGTGATGGAAGAGTAATCGACGGGGATATGGCTATCTTGCAGAAGAGGGTTGGCCATGGTGCATCACCTTGCTGATAGAAATGAGCAAGAGAGCTTGCATGGCCAGCGTGCGCCAGGTGGCCTGACTATCTAACACCTGTACATGCCTGCCCGGGCATTGCACCCGGGCGGCACGACAGGATCACTCAGCCGGCTTTTTCAGCTTCGGATTCGGGAAGAACTGCACGGTCTGCACCTTGGCCGGCGCCGCTTTAGGCGCCAGGTGGTTGACCCGGGTGCCGAGTTCCTTCGGCACCGACAAGCCCTGCTCGTTGAGGGTGTCGGTAAAGCCGCAAGCCACGCACTCGCGGTGCGGTACGCCGTCGTCGTTCCACATCATCAGCTTGTCGGGCTCGCTGCACGCCGGGCACACGGCACCGGCAATGAAGCGCTTCTTGGTCTTGTTCACAGCTACCTCACTCATGCTGCAGCGTCCTCGGTGAGACCACTGTGGCGCAGCAATGCATCGATGGAAGGCTCACGGCCACGGAAGTCGACGAACAGCTCCATCGGCTCGCGCGAACCACCACGGGCCAGGATCGCCTCGCGGAAGGCGCGGCCGGTCTCGGCGTTCAGCACGCCTTCCTCCTCGAAGCGCGAGAAGGCGTCAGCGGACAGCACTTCGGCCCACTTGTAGCTGTAGTAGCCTGCCGCGTAACCGCCCGCGAAAATGTGCGCAAAGCTGTTGGGGAAGCGGTTGTAAGCCGGCGGGCGCATGACCGACACCTCGTCACGCACACCTTCGAGCACCTGCAATACGCTGCGGCCGTCGCCATGGCTGGCGTGCAGCTCGAAATCGAACAGCGAGAACTCCAACTGGCGCACCATCATCATGCCCGACTGGAAGTTTTTCGCGGCCAGCATCTTGTCCAGCAGGTCCTGGGGCAGGGCGGCGCCGGTTTCGTAGTGACCAGAAATCAGTGCCAGGCCTTCCGGCTCCCAGCACCAGTTTTCCATGAACTGGCTGGGCAGCTCGACCGCATCCCAGGCCACGCCGTTGATGCCGGACACGCCGGCATGCTCGATGCGGGTCAGCATGTGGTGCAGGCCGTGACCGAATTCGTGGAACAGGGTGGTGACTTCATCATGGGTCAGCAAGGCGGGCTTGCCGGGCGCGGCCGGGGTGAAGTTGCACACCAGGTTGGCCACCGGGCTCTGCAGCTGGCCGCCGGCAGTGCGGCGACGGTCACGGGCGCCGTCCATCCAGGCGCCGCCACGCTTGTTGGCGCGGGCGTACAGGTCGAAGAAGAAACGGCCAACGTGCTGACCATTTTCCTTGATCTCGAACAGGCGTACGTCCGGGTGCCAGCTGTCGAAGCCCTTGAGCTCGGCGATTTCGATGCCGTACAGGCGCTGCACGATGCTGAACAGGCCGCCCAGCACCTTGTCGATCGGGAAGTAGGCGCGCAGGGCTTCCTGCGACACACTGTAGCGCTGCTCGCGCAGCTTCTCGCCAAAGTAGCCGGCATCCCAGCTGGCCAGCTCGGGGCAGCCTTGTTCGGCAGCGTAGGCCTTGAGCTGTTGCAGGTCCTGGGCGGCGAACGGCTTGGAACGCTTGGCCAAGTCACGCAGGAAGCTCAGCACCTGGTCGCTGGACTCGGCCATCTTGGTGGCCAGGCTCAGCTCGGCGTAGTTCCTGTAGCCCAGCAGTTCGGCCAGCTCCTGGCGCAGGTCGAGGATTTCGCGCATCACCGGGCCATTGTCGAACTGGCCGGCATTCGGGCCCTGGTCGGAGGCGCGGGTGCAGTAGGCGGCGTATAGCTCTTCGCGCAGGGCGCGGTCACTGGCGTAGGTCATCACCGCGTAGTAGCTGGGGAACTCGAGGGTGATCAGCCAGCCGTCCAGGCCCTTGGCCTGGGCTGCGGCGGCCATCTGCGCCTTGGCCGAATCGGTCAGGCCGGCCAGCGCAGCTTCGTCGGTAACATGCTTGGTCCATGCCTGGGTGGCGTCGAGCAGCTGATTGGAGAAACGGCTGCCCAGCTCGCTGAGCTTGCTCTGCACTTCGGCGTAACGCTGCTGCTTGTCCGCCGGCAGGTCGATACCCGACAGGCGGAAGTCACGCAGGGCGTGCTCGAGGATAGTCTTTTGCGCCACGTCGAAGCCGGCAGCCTCAGGGCTGTTGATCAGCGCCTGATAGGCTTCGAACAGCGCGCGGTTCTGGCCCAGTTCGGTAGAGTAGGCACTCAGGGCTGGCAGGCAAGACTCGTAAGCCTCGCGCAGCTCGGCGCTGTTGCACACCGCATTGAGGTGGCTGACCGGGCTCCAGGCGGCGCCCAGGCGGTCGTTCAGTTCGTCCATGGCCAGCACCAGGCCGGCCCATGTAGGGTTCTTGCCCTGCTTTTCGAGGATCTCGGCAATGGCTTTACGGTTGTCGGCCAGGATCGCTTCGATCGCCGGCAACACGTGTTCGGCACGAATTTGCGAGAAGGGCGGCAGATCGTGGGATTGCAGAAGCGGGTTGTTCGCAGTCACGGTTTGGATACCTTGGCAGAAGAAACACTGCCCCATCTTAATTACAATCGACGCCGACCGCAGCAGGCAGCCTGCCTATCGACACAGATGAGAGACGCTATCATGGCCATTCGCAGCTTCCAGCAACACACTCCGAAAGTTGGGCCCAGGGCCTTCGTCGACCGTTCGGCGGTGGTGCTGGGCGACGTGGAGATCGGTGAAGACAGTTCGGTCTGGCCGTTGACCGTGGTGCGCGGCGACATGCACCGCATCCGCATTGGCGCGCGCACCAGCGTGCAGGACGGCAGCGTGCTGCACATTACCCACGCCGGGCCTTTCAACCCGGACGGTTTCCCGCTGATCATCGGCGACGAAGTGACCATCGGGCACAAGGTGATGCTGCATGGCTGCACCCTGGGCAACCGTATCCTGGTGGGTATGGGCAGCACCATCATGGATGGTGCCATCGTCGAGGACGAAGTGATCATTGGCGCCGGCAGCCTGGTGCCGCCGGGTAAACGCCTGGTCAGTGGCTACCTGTACATGGGCAGCCCGGTGAAACAGGCCCGGCTGCTGAACGACAAGGAGCGCGCATTTTTCTCCTACAGCGCCGGCAACTACGTGAAGCTCAAGGACCAGCACCTGGCCGAAGGCTACGATCAACCTGAATGACCGCATTCGCGGGCATGCCCGCCCCCGCAGGTTGAGTGGCCCCTTCAAGGCCTGCGCTTTACCTGTGGGAGCGGGCATGCCCGCGAAGAAGGCCACGCAGCACTCAAGTGGAACCCTGTACATGTACCAGCAAAACATCCTCTTCGACCTCGACGGCACCCTGACCGACCCACGCCTGGGCATCACTCGCTCGATCCAGTACGCCCTGGCCAAGCTGGGCATCGACGAACCGGACCTGGCCCGCCTCGAACACTTCATCGGCCCACCCCTGCTGCAGGCTTTCATGCAGTTCTACAGCTTCGACGAAGCCAAGGCCTGGGATGCGGTGAACTTCTACCGCGAGCGTTTCCGCGTGACCGGTCTTTACGAAAACCTCGTGTTCGAAGGTGTGCCGGAGTTGCTTGAGGCCCTGAACGGGCAGGGCCGCACGCTGTACATTGCCACCTCCAAACCCTGGGAGTTCGCCCGCGAAATCGCTCGGCACTTTGCTTTCGATCACCACTTCAAGGTGATCTACGGCAGTGAGCTGGACGGCACGCGCACCAACAAGGTCGAGCTGATTCGCCATTTGCTGGATGAAGAAGGGCTGGACCCGGCGCACACCCTGATGATCGGGGACCGCAAGCATGACCTGATCGGCGCGCGCAGCAACGGGCTGCAGGCCGTCGCGGTGGGGTACGGGTTTGGCAGCCGGGAAGAGCTGATGGCAGAAGAACCCGCTTTCCACTTCGCCACGGTAGCCGATTTGCACCAGGCTTTTAGCAAGGCTTGAGGGCCAGCAGGGCTGCTTTGCAGCCGGCCCTCCCACATCGATCGGCGTACGCAGGGCCTTTGTGGGCCTTGTGGCGCGATGGGCCGCAAAAGCGGCCCCAAAATCTCAACGGCTAACCATCAGACGCTGCAGCGCCGCTTTCCTTTCTTCAATCGGCAACCGCCCCAAATGCTCGACCCGCGCGTAGAACCGAACCCAATCTCCACCCTCCTCACGAAACAGCGCCGCAAACGCCGGCACCCACTGGTCGTATAGCCCGAACGGCAACAACTTGGCATTATTCATCGGCCCATACATCCAGGCGTCATAGCGCTTGTCACCGCCCCACTGGCCATCACGCACCTGCCGGTATTCACGCCTCAAACGCTCAAACTCGGCCTGCTTGGCCCGGCGCTTGTGTGCATCATCCAACGGCTCCGCATAAATCGCCTGCAATCGCTCACGGCTGGCCAACACCAGGCGGATAAACTGGTCGCGCTGCTTTCCCTGATCCCCGCCAACCGCCGCCAGCCCACGCGCCGCACGCCATTGCCGCGTGCCTTCCTGCTCGACGAACGAGGCAAACGACTCATTGAACTCGGTATCGTCCTGCACATAGAAGCGCTGGTGGGCCAATTCATGAAAGATCAACGTAGCCAGCCGCTCATCGCCCCAGCCCACCATCGACGACAAAATCGGGTCATCGAACCAACCCAGGGTCGAATAAGCTTCCACGCCGCCCACGTACACATCCAGGCCATCCTGACGCATCAACGCCGCCGCGCCTCGCGCCGCGCCTTGCTGGTAGTAGCCGCGGTACGCCACGCACCCGGCAATCGGAAAGCAGTGCGTTACCGGTTGCAACGACAACTCGGGCGTGGCGAACACATTCCACACCACGTAGGGGCGTCCAAGGTCGGCGTATACCCGGTAGCTGCGGTTGTCTGGCAGTTTCAATTGCTGGCTGGCAAACAGCCGCGCCTGTTCGGCCTGTTGCAGGTGCGCGCGCAAGGGTGCAGGGGTAGCAGGGTCGGCCAATACCTGCTCTACAGGCTGCCGCGCCCGCAGCAACTGCCACTGGCCCTGCGCCAGCTGCCCGTAGTAGGCGGCATTGCTGCAACCGTTCAGCAGGAGCGCCGCAAGCAGCGGAACCAAACGGGTGAAAATGCGGTCGAGTGCCCCAAGGCCTGAGCGCTGCATAAGAAAAAGTCGAAGCATCCGGGACTGTCTGACTCGCTCAACACCATTTCGCTCCAAGACTATCTCGCCAAGGGGGAGTTTCGCCATGCGTGCATTGTTGGTCGCCGGCTCACTGTTATTGATCTCTGCCTGTTCAACCTTGCCAGACCCAGATCCGAACCAGGCCTGGATCGACCTCACCCGTTACGACAATACGTCGCTGGACGCCGTGCAGGTAGATGAGCGTGACTGGGCTGACAGCCGCTATTTCGAGGTTCAACCCGGCAGCCACGAACTGACCGTGCGCTATCAGTTTCCGGTTAACCCCAGCAATATCGGCCCCGTCGAGGAGCCATTGTGGCGCGATTGCCAGGTCAAGCTGACCTTCAAGGACTTCAGCGCCGGGCAGCGTTATCAGCTGCAAGCCGGCAGCATTGGCTTCCGCCCTTGGATCAAACTCTACGACCACCAGCAAAAACTGCTGGGTCAAGGGCTGCCGGCGGGTTGTCAGCGCACCTGAACCGCACAAACGGCGCTATGCTTGTTACTTGTAAATCGCAAGTGGGAGTTTTGCCATGCGCCAGCCCATGATGCTGATAGCCCTCAGTGCACTGGGGGCTTGCGCCAGCCCCTTGCCGCCCGTCGACCCCAAGCAGGCCTGGGTCGATCTGTACACCATGACCCCCGGCCGGGTGATCATGGCCGACCGCCTCGACGGCAAGCGTCTGGACGATGGCCGATATTTTCAGGTGACACCGGGCAAGCACGAACTGGTGGTGCGCTTCGATTATGAAATCTACTCGGGCGGCATCATGTCCGAGCCCAGGGACCGAACCTGCTACCTGACCGTACGCTTTGACAACTTCAAGGCCGGCGAACGCTATCGCCTGGAAGCGCGGGCGCCGGTAATGGAGCCGCAGGTGCTGCTGTATGACGCCAACCGCAAGGTGGTGGTGAACGAGCCTAGCGAAGTGTTCTGCATACCGTGAATGTGGGGCTGCCTTGCAGCCCCGGGCCTTGGTGCTTATCGATCATTCTTTTGATAGATGATCTTCTTCGTCCCGCCATCGCAGGTCCCGACAACCATGTTCTGGTCCTTGACCTCGCTGTTGGGCACGATCTCCAGCGTATAGGACGAAACCCCTTGGGCCTGGATCTTGGCCTCGATCTCGGTTTTCAGCTCCTCGCAAGGCTTGACGGCCGCCAGCGCAGACGTGGCGACAAGGGAAGCCAACACAGCGATAGCTACGCGAATCATGAAACGGCTCCTGGAAAGGGCAGTGGCGCTGCCGACGTTCTTTAGACTACAGCAAACCACCACCGTTGCACCGTTTCACCCCACCAACGCCGCATCCAGGCTGATCTTCGCATTCAAAACCTTGGACACCGGGCAGCCTTCCTTCGCCTTGTTGGCAATCTCCAGGAATTGAGCCTCGCTGGCCCCCGGTACCTTGGCCCTGAGCACCAAGTGCACAGCGGTAATGGCAAAACCGTCAGCTTGCTTGTCGAGCGTCACCTCTGCAGCCGTGTCGATCCGCTCCGCAGTCAGCCCCGCCTCGCCGAGCATCATGGATAGCGCCATCGAGAAACAACCGGCATGGGCCGCACCGATCAGTTCCTCCGGGTTGGTACCGGGCGTGCCCTCGAAACGTGTGTTGAAGCCATAAGGGTTCTGCTTGAGTGCACCGCTTTCGGTAGAAAGCAGACCTTTTCCATCCTTCAGGCCACCTTGCCAGATCGCCGATGCTGTCTTTTTCATGATGCCTCCTGGTCACTGGGTTGCTTACCTAGGGTTCAGAGGCCTGCCGCCTGCCGCAAGTTCAGCGCAATATGCTTGCAGGCATTGAATCCAACGAACGCGCCCATACAGAATCAAAAAGGCCTCTGGCCAATCACTTTTGCGGAGGCTCCATGACGCAGCTGCGTGACCTGAAGATTTCCACCCTGGACCTGGTGCCCGTGCGCGCCGACGCTGGCCCCGCGCAATCGCTGCGCAACTCGCTGGACCTGGCGCAACATGTCGAGCGCTTTGGCTATAACCGCTTCTGGGTGGCTGAGCACCACAACATGGACGGCATCGCCAGTTCGGCGACATCGGTGCTGATCGGCTACCTGGCCGGTGGCACCTCACGTATTCGCGTGGGCTCTGGCGGGGTGATGCTGCCCAACCATGCGCCACTGGTGATCGCCGAGCAGTTCGGCACCTTGGCCAGTCTGTATCCGGGGCGTATCGACCTTGGCCTGGGCCGTGCACCGGGTTCGGACCAGATGACGGCCTATGCCCTGCGACGCGACCGCGCTGGCGGCCCGGACGACTTCCCCGACGATGTCGAGGAGCTTTCGCGCTACCTCGGGCCACGCACTGATGATCAAAAAGTGATCGCCGTGCCGGGGCACGACACCGACGTGCCGATGTGGTTGCTGGGGTCCAGCCTGTTCAGTGCCCAGCTGGCGGGCATGCGCGGCATGCCCTACGCCTTCGCCTCGCATTTCGCGCCACGCTACATGCACGAGGCCATTCGCGTGTACCGCAACCACTTCAGGCCCTCGACCACGCTGGATAAGCCGTATGTGATGCTGGGCATCCCCATGGTGGTGGCGCAGACCGACGAGAAGGCCGAATACCTGGCCACCTCGGTCTACCAGCGCATCCTGGCGCTGATTCGTGGACAGAGCCTGATGCAGAAGCCACCCGTGGAAAGTATGGATGGGCTGTGGTTGCCCCATGAGCGGGAGACGGTGGCCAGCTTCCTGGGGCTGGCCATGATCGGCAGCCCGCAGAAGGTAAAGGCCAAGGTAGAAGTGCTGCTGGAACAGACGGGTGCGGATGAGCTGATCTTTACCTGTGACCTGTATGAGCATGCGGACCGCATTCGGTCATATGAACTGATGGCGCAGGCCCTCAAGACCGAGTGACCCTCGACACGGGCTCGCCCGCTCCCATAGGTTGCCTGTGGAAGCGGGCAAGTCCGCGAAAGGGCAAACGCATCAGCCGCGGCGGTAAACAATCTCCTTGGTCCCGGCCTCACAGCTACCAATGACCTTGCCCGCCGGGTCGCCTTTCTTGACGATCTCCAGCTTGTAGCCAGTGACGCCCTTGGCATCCAGCTTGGCCGCAATTTCCGCCTTCAGTTCCTCGCACGGTTTGCCCGCTGCCAGCGCACCACCGGCCAGGGTCATCAGGCCCAGCGCCAGAATCAGTTTGTTCATCACTCGCGTTCCTTGTGCAGATGAAATCAGAAGGGGCCCCACCAAGGCGCCCCTTTTCTGAATACCTCATCACGCCGGGATCATACAGCCCGACGTTGTTTCAGCTATTGGCGATACGGAAGCCGACCTTCAGCGTAACCTGGAAGTGCGCCGCTTTGTTGTCGCGGATATGGCCGCGGGTATCGACCACTTCGAACCATTCCAGGTGCTTGATGCTTTTACCGGCTTCGGCCAGAGCATTGTTAATCGCTTCTTCGATACTGGTGGGCGAAGACCCGACCAGCTCGATTTTCTTGTAGGTGTGATGATCGGTCATGAGTGCTCTCCATGGTTTGACGGTGAGATTCAGCCTAGCAGCGCAGGCCTGGTTTACCTGCGAGCCGTCACTGCCAGCGAAAGTTCGATCGCACTTTCACGCAGCCCAAGGGTCGCAACTCTTAGAGCCCATACTGCAAAGGAGAGTCAACATGCACCGCAATTCGCTGCGTAAAACGTCCCTGGAAAGCATGGAAGCAGAGATCGAGAGCCTTCTGAAAAGCTTGGAAAACCTCAAGCATGATGCGTCGGAAGAGTCCCAGAAGTCGGTGAAGGCAATCCGCAGCAACGCTGAAAGCGCACTGCGTCATTCGCGCAGCCTACTGAGCGATGCGTACGAGGAAGTGAAGCAGCGCACCCGCCAGACCGGCAAAGCCACACGGGATTACGCCCAGGAACACCCATACACCACCGCCGGGGTGGCCATTGGTGCGCTGGGTCTTCTGGCGGCTTACCTGATATGCAAGCGAAACTAAGCGCTCTGCCGCGCAAGTTCCGCCCGTAACCACTGCGCCAACTGCTCGGCGCGCCCGTCTGCGGCGCGCCGTGGCACCCACAATGCCAGCGCCGCCTGGGTAGGCGAAAAGCCCCAAGGCGCACTCAAACGGCCCGCCCGCAGGTCATCGGCGACCAGTGGCTGCGGTGCAATCGCCACGCCCAATCCGGCCACGGCAGCCTCCAGCAGGTAGTACAGGTGCTCGAAAGCCTGGCCATAATGAATGGCCGTCGGGTCCAGGCCCTGTTGCACCGCCCAGGTCGGCCAGGCTTGCGGCCGTGAAGTGGTGTGCAGCAAGGCTTCACCCAGCAGTGCCTTGGCGGGCGCGCCCTGCAAGCGCTGGAAACCTGCGAAATGCGGGCTGAGCACCGGCCCAATGCATTCCTCGGCCAGCACATGCACCTGCATGTCCGCCGGCCACGGTGGCTCGGCATACACCAGCAACGCATCCAGCCCGGGTCGCCGCGGGTCAAGGTCGCCCTCACCCGCCGACAGGTGCAAGCGCAGCTCAGGCAAATCCGCCTGCAACCGCCCCAGCCGCGGGATAAACCACCGCGCCAGCAGGCTGCCCGAGCAGCCCAGCACGAATGGCGCCTCGCTCACATCACGGCTGAGCTCGGAACACACGCTGCGCAGCCGGTCGAAGGCCTCACCGCTGGTATCGCGCAGACGAACACCGGCATCTGTGAGTTTGATGCCACGCCCGTCCTTGACGAACAGGGCTACGCCCAGATGCTCCTCAAGCACCTTGATCTGCCGGCTGACAGCGCCGTGGGTCACGTGAAGCGCTTCCGCCGCCTGGCTGACGCTGTTGAGCCTGGCTGCAGCCTCGAAGGCGCGCAGGGCATTGAGGGGAGGGAGGTCGTGGGCCATTTTACCTGTGAGTTTTTCTGACAAGTTTACGCAATCTTATCGGTTTTCAGCCGAGCTTGCCGTGGTTAGAGTAAAGCCCATCACTCATTCACTACGCCTTGGAGCGCCCCATGACCCAGTCCCAATACCGCCCCGGCCCCGACGCCAATGGCCTGTTCGGCTCGTTCGGCGGCCGCTACGTGGCCGAAACCCTGATGCCACTGGTGCTGGACCTGGCCCGCGAATACGAAGCGGCCAAGGCAGACCCCAAGTTTCTTGAAGAGCTGGCTTACTTTCAGCGCGACTACATCGGCCGCCCCAACCCGCTGTACTTCGCCGAGCGCCTGACCGAGCATTGCGGCGGGGCGAAGATTTTCTTCAAGCGTGAAGAGCTCAACCATACCGGCGCGCACAAGGTGAACAACTGCATCGGCCAAGTGCTGCTGGCAAAGCGCATGGGCAAAAAGCGCCTGATCGCCGAAACCGGCGCCGGCATGCACGGTGTCGCCACCGCCACTGTCGCCGCGCGCTTCGGCCTGCCTTGCGTGATCTACATGGGCGCCACCGACATCGAGCGCCAGCAGGCGAACGTGTTCCGCATGAAGCTGCTGGGCGCCGAGATCGTGCCGGTTACCGCCGGCACCGGCACCCTGAAAGACGCCATGAACGAAGCCCTGCGTGACTGGGTTACCAACGTCGAAGACACCTTCTACCTGATCGGCACCGTGGCTGGCCCACACCCGTACCCCGCCATGGTCCGCGACTTCCAGTCGATCATCGGCAAAGAGACCCGTGCCCAGTTGCAAGAGAAGGAAGGCCGTCTGCCAGACAGCCTGGTTGCCTGCGTCGGCGGCGGCTCCAATGCCATGGGCCTGTTCCATGAATTCCTCGAAGAGCCGAGCGTGCAGATCATCGGCGTTGAAGCCGGTGGCCACGGCGTACACACCGACAAGCATGCCGCCAGCCTGAACGGCGGCGTACCGGGCGTATTGCACGGCAACCGCACCTACCTGCTGCAGGACGAAGACGGCCAGATCACCGATGCCCACTCGATTTCCGCAGGCCTGGACTACCCGGGCATCGGCCCGGAGCACGCCTATCTGCATGAGGTGAAGCGCGTCGAGTACGTCAGCATCACCGATGACGAAGCATTGGATGCGTTCCACGCAACCTGCCGTCTGGAAGGCATCATTCCAGCCCTGGAAAGCTCCCACGCCTTGGCCGAAGCGATCAAGCGCGCACCGAAGCTGCCCAAGGACCACCTGATGGTCGTGTGCCTGTCGGGCCGCGGCGACAAAGACATGCAAACCGTCATGAACCACATGGCCGCCCAGGAGAAACACGCATGAGCCGTCTTGAACAACGCTTCGCCGAGCTGAAGGCCGAAGGCCGCTCGGCACTGGTCACCTTCGTCACAGCTGGCGACCCGGGCTACGACGCCTCGTTGCAGATCCTCAAGGGCCTGCCGGCTGCTGGCGCCGACGTGATCGAGCTGGGCATGCCGTTCACCGACCCGATGGCCGATGGCGTGGCCATTCAGCTGGCTACCCTGCGCGCCCTTGAAGCTGGCCAGACCTTGGCCAAGACCCTGCAGATGGTTCGCGAATTCCGTGTGGATAACCGGACCACGCCAATCGTGCTGATGGGCTACTACAACCCTATCCACCGCTTTGGCGTGGACACGTTCGTGGCTCAAGCCAAGGCCGCGGGCGTCGATGGCCTGATCATCGTCGACCTTCCGCCTGAGCACGACGCCGAACTGGCTACCCCGGCCCAGGCTGCAGGCATCGACTTCATCCGCCTGACCACCCCGACCACCGACGACGCGCGCCTGCCGCGCGTGCTGGAGCGCAGCTCCGGGTTCGTCTACTACGTGTCGGTGGCTGGTGTGACCGGTGCCGGTTCGGCGACCACCGAGCATGTGACCGAAGCCATTGCCCGCCTGCGCCGGCATACCGATCTGCCGATCAGCGTTGGCTTCGGCATTCGCACGCCGGAACAGGCTGCGAACATTGCCCGCTTGGCCGATGGCGTGGTGGTGGGCTCGGCACTGGTCGACAAGATCGCCCAGGCCAAAAGCGCCGATCAGGCGGTGACCGATGTATTGAGCCTGTGCTCGGCATTGGCTGAAGGGGTGCGTGGCGCACGCCGCTAAACCGCGTCGTCTGCTTCGCGGGTAAACCCGCTCCTACGGGGCCAGCGCCACCCTCTGGCTCTGCGATATCGCTGTAGGAGCGGGTTCACCCGCGAAGAGGCCAGCACAGGCTACCCCGCCTAGCCCCCAAAAACCGACAGATTCAAGGGGCGCACGGCCCCCATCCAGATCGCATGATCCCGGTGATCCGCCAGTTCATCCCCGGTTTCCGGATGCATGAATACCACCAGGCCCTTGCGGTACAGCGCCAACCAAGGCAAAACCACCCCCACCACTTCGGGCCCGAACGCCAGCTGGCAACTCCAGTCCGGATGCGGCCCAACCGGTTTCTGGTGCATGCGCCCCATGGTCACGGGGAACAGCCGCGCCGCCTCCTCGCACAGTTCCCGGGCCTGCTCCATGGTGGCTGCGTCGTAATAAACGTGGGCGTGGTAACCCTTGATCCTCTGCACGATAACTCCTGATTGCGGTCCAACCATCACCACCTGCAACGGGAGTGATGCAGTGAAAAACGCCGAAACCCCAGTGTTCAAACTGGTCCTGTTCGGGCCTGAAAGCAGCCTGGGCAATGCCCTGATGGTCGAGCTGCTGTCGCGCCAGCACGAGGTCATCGCCGTGGTGGACGACCTCAACCGCCATTCGCCGCGCCCGGGCCTGCACTTCAAGATAGGGGGGCTGGGTGATGCCCACCAGGCGGAGCAGGGCGCAGCGGGCGGCTCGGCGGTGATCGCCCTGTTACCAGCGCTGGCGCCGGGTGACCTGCCGGGGCAGGCACGCTTGAGCGAGGCGCTGGTGGCGGGGCTTGCGCATACGACTATACGCCGGCTGCTGCTTGTGGGCGATTTCGATGTGCTGGATGAGCCGAGCAAGTACAGCGAGATGGAGCGGGATTGCGTGGCCCAAGTGGTTGATGGGTTGCAGCGCAGTGCATTGCACTGGACGCTGATCAATGCACCGCAGGAACTGGCCGGGTTGGGCATGGAGCATTTTCGCAATACCGAAGGGACGCTGGAGCCTGGGCTGGCTGAGCCGTTGCGGCGCTTGGCCAGGATCGCAGCGGGGATGGTGGACATGCTGGAGCTGGACTTGCACCGGGGCGAGCATCTGAACTTCGTGGTCTAGATTGCCGGGGCTGCTGCGCAGCCCATCGCGACGCAAGGCCGCTCCCACATGGGCCGGCGTGCGCAGTGCCACTGTGGCAGCGGCCTTGTGTCGCGATGGGCCGCAAAGCGGCCCCAAAATCTCAAAGGCTGCGCTCCTGCTCCAACCAATCCACGAACCGCTCGATCAACGCTCCCCGCCGCTTGCGCGGTGGCAAAACTGCGTAATAGCCGCGTTCCGAGCGCAAGCTCCCTCCAGCGGCCGACACAGCAACCCCCACATGGGCCGGCGTGCGCAGTGTCTTTGTGG